>NZ_CAJJIE010000033.1:0-100800 GCF_905187535.1 Streptococcus mitis | reverse complement strand
GATACATTAAACTTCTGGCAGATGATGTCTATTAATTCGGTAGAGACTGAACTCGTTCCATTTTCATAACGACTCAGACTATTTCGTGAAATACCTACAATCCGTGCAAATTCGTGTTGTGTTAAGTCATGTGTTTTACGTAAGGATTTTATGTTCTTTCCAATCATGGCAAACTCCTTTATGTTTATAATTCCATTATAGCATAAAAAGCAGAATGCACCAATTTTGGTGCGTTGTTTCTTGTTTTTCTAGCCTAAGCTTTACTTCTAAAAAAGCCACCTTAAAGAATAATTTCTTTTTCGGTGGCTTTTCAAAATACTATATAAAATACTCTCGTTTAATTTTTGTAAGCAGATTGTTAGCAACCGAAGTTACACCAACATGCATCAGTTCAGGATCAGAATAATCTAGATTACGAGCATAACCTTCTGCAACAGTCTGAGCAATACGCTCATCCAATTTATAATTAGAGGCTTTTAATAGTGCTTGAAATAATTCTGAACTATATAGTTTAATATTATTTTCAAATGATACTACTGCCATTTTTGTAACTCCTCTCCTGTTTTTGATTGATAAATCTTCTCTATTTTCATTATATCACAAAAAGATTGGTTGTGAATGGATAATTGTTTAAAAGAATAGGGTTTTCTAAACTCAGCAAGCATTTCTTCTTTTGTAATTTCATTCTGACGAAAACGAGCTAAAGCTTGGGTTGGATTGTCATCAGTCTGAACACCATAGATAAAATCAAAATGGTGTTGTAATTTATCTGGATTTTCCCGGTTTTGAACGACAAATTCCGCAAAATCTAAATCTGACTCTGATTTTTTATGTTTTGCAAAATAGTGACAATGATAGTCCGGGTTCTTAAAAATTTCTACAAAATTTGAAATACGAAATTCTACTATAATTCCTACTTCTTCTTCTGAGTCAAAAATATTATTATTAGATGTGCTTCGATTTAATACTTCAACTTGCTTGTTAATAAATTTTCTAGCTTGTTCAAAGTCAGGCGTAATATAGAAACCAGGTCCAAAATCTAGCTCACTCCCTAAATTAAATTGAACATCGATTCTTTTTTTAAGGATTCTAAATGTCGTAACAATGTCGCATGAAACCACTGCGTCTGACCTAGTTGCTTTTCCTGCTTGGTAGTCAACTCCAAAATATTTGCTTCCTTCTATAGTCTATACTAAAATTATAACACAAGACTTTATTCAAGTAAAAGAAAATTTTATAAAACGATTCACTTCCTTCCATTTTTCCTAAATCTCTCTAAATTCTTCTCCAATTGTTCCTTATGAAGTTGATTCTTAGCTTCTTTTAATGTGTCGTCCAAAGTTTCTTCTCTATAAGTTGATTCTGTTTTTAGTTGTTCTGATTCTTGATCCGGAGTGAAAATGATATCTAGTAATCGGTCTATTTTTTCAAGATCTTGGGCAGACATATCAGATAGTCGATGAATTAGCTTCTTAAATATATCACCATTGTCGTGATTTTTCTTAAAAAATGTTGTAAACATCTATAACCTCTCAAAAAAAGCAGCCTATTAGGACTGCTTAGTGTAATTCGGAAATCGCATCATAAATTGACTGCAATTTCTTATTGTCTTTATTCTTTGTGTCAATCAACGTATGTAGCTCTTCAATTTTCTTTTGACTACTTTGAATATCGCTATTATTATCCGCAATCAGTCTTTTAAGATGTTGCTGATAACTTGTAGTGATATCTGTTTCTTTTCCTGTTCTAACCTCTGTAACTTTGGGTTTAGAACTAGAATTTGATTCCGTCACAGGTGCTTGTTTGCGCTTTTGAAAAGCTGCTTCATAATTTACATCATTACCTCCTTGATGATTTCCAAATAAGGCCGCAATTTTATCTGGATCTTCTTGATTTTCTGATTTACTTTCTAATGGTTGATTAAAATTCCAATCTTTTGTCATTCACTCATTTCATCCTTTCTAAATTCAGAATCATCGAATTGTCTTTCTTTACCAAAGGCATGATCAAGAGCTTCTTCAAAACTCATGTGACTGATGTTTTGACGCCTTTTGAACGTCGAAAACATCGCTGTCTCCAGTTGCTCTTTGTAAGCAGCGAGTTTTTCTGTCTCTCTTGCTACCTTGCTTTCTTGCCTAGTGACCTTTTCTTCTAAGCGTTCGATTATGGTCATATACAATCCTCCTTCATTCTAATATTAGCTAAAATATCTTGATTTTGTTATCACAATTCTAAACATTGAGAGGATTGTCTTACTGGTTGATTCCCCAATTTCTCTTTTGCAGTCTCAATCTTAAATTGAAAATCTGATTTCTTTTCTCTAAGGACATCATTCCAGTCTATTTTTTCTTTCCCAAATTCATTATTAGGTAAATCCAGTGTAACAGGCAATCCTGCTTGAGATAACTTTTTAGAAAAATCTTTTCCAGCATCATCACAATCTACCGCAAGTGTCAGTAAATCAGGATGATTATCAAAATAGGTAGTGGTATCACGAATTGCATTGATCAAAGACAATAACTTTGAAGGTGTTACTGTATCTAAAAATTCCAACTTCTGATTTTCTTCAGCTATCAGTCGTAAAGTTTGATAAGCGACAACAGAACTTTTTAATCCCTCCATAGATACCAAACGAACATCAAATAGACTTTGTTGATGCAGTTCGTAATAGCTCATCAAGTCGATAAGCGATTCACAAAAGACTAGCTTATTTGGTTTACCAATGTCAAAGGATATTCCAACATGTCCATGGCTTCCTTTTAGAATCGTTTTTAACCTCTCTCTAGGAAGAGAGTGATTCTTATAAATACCTTGTAAGCTTGCTGCCTGCATCTTGTGACGATGATCAAAGCTTTTAAAAACAATAACAGGTTCAACTGTTTCATTTGTTTTCCAACTGGCTTGTGACATTAAACCTTGTTGAATCATCCTTTGTACGATTTCTTCTGCGATTCCTCTACATTCTGTTAAGTAATATCTGGCCAGACTACAGTTAGAATCTTCTACTCTCTTTAAAGGGTAATAAAATGGTCTCTCTCTTTTTTCTTGAACAGCTTCTTTTTGAAAAGGTTCTTCAGAAAGAAAGGCTATAGCTTCTTTAAAGGAAATTCCCTGAACAAGTCGAACAAAATCAATGACATCACCTTGAATATCTCTTGAAAACCATTTAAAAGTATTGGTAGTTGAAAAAATTCGAAATGAATCGTGTTCAGGATGTTCATAGACACTGCTCGAAACTTGTTTAAAGGAGATACCTAAACGATTGGCTACATCAAGAATTGAAATTTGCTTACATTCTTCTATTTCCATTCAATATCATCATTTTGTCGTAGTATTTGGCAGTGATGGTATTGATGATGATTCTTCTAAAGTTTTAGGAGTGGCCTTATCTAAATCATCTAACCCAGATTTCCAAACCTGCACTTGATTGACCAATAACTTACCTGGTAGTTTCGAATAAGACAACTTAACCGTTCTTGTTTCTGTCTGATTGGTCTTTGATTGGTTGGCATTCTTTAAATCAGATACATAGGTTACATTATAAGAGACCATGGCAATGGCTTGATTCGTAGTCTGATTGACAAAGATATCTGCTTTTTCAAAATGATAATCCAAAATATAGTCCTTATAAACTTGGTTCATGGCATCATTTTGACTTGACAATTCTTGAGAATAAGCCGATTCAGTCATATAAGGTTGAATACGTGTATTATTTTCTCCGAGCTTTTCTTTCGTATAGTACTGAGTCAAAAATTCTTTTACAGTATCCGATGACAAAATGCTGGCTTTATCTTCTGCTTGTTTGTCCTCTACAAGTTTAGCTGCAGCCAATTCGATTTCTTTGCGACTTTGTTTAGCAGTAGAATGTTGACCAGCAGTATATCCCATCATGAGAATAAAGCTAGTTGCGGCTACTGCTCCAACACTAATTAAGGCTTTAGTTTTGACTTTATTTAACATCTTAGACCTTCTTTCTATAAAAACTAGGTCAAGAATAACAAAAAGAACTTGTAAGTTTTATCACATCACAACGAAAGGTAATTCCTACATTTCAGGCGCAAAATCGTACAGTTCAGAGAAAAATATCAAAATTAGCTGTCTTCAGCTTATAATATAAACATGAACAAATTAAAAGAAGAAAATTTGAGAAGAGCTCTTTCTCATATTGAACGACATAAACAAGCCATAAATACAAGTGATAATAGTGATGATAATGATTTTCATAAATTATTACTCCAATTTAGCTATGAAGTATATGAAAGAATCAAGGCTAATAAAAAACCTTATCCGAATTTAGATTCAGATAAAGTCTTTTAACCCGGATAACAAGTTTACATACTTTCCCTATTTGCTACATTCTTTAGAATTTTCTTCTTAGTTACTTTACAGAACTTTACCATTATTTAATGTATAAACTTTCTCATATTCATCTTGATGAAACTTATGGGCAATTTCTAAAATCGTAACTGGTTGAGAAAATAGTAGTTTATGAATTTCATCTGCATTTTGTTTGTCTAGTGCAGCGGTGATTTCATCTGCTAGTAAAATTGGTCTTGGTCTCAACAACGCTCTAGCAATCTCGATTTTCATCATCTGTCCACCTGAAAGATTGTTTCCATCGAGATAATAATCAAAATCTTGCCCCAGTTCATCCCATAGTTGAACCCTTTGCAGTACCTTTCTGATATCATTATCGTTATAATTTTGGTAAAGAGATACATTTGCCCGTAGCGTCCCTTTAAAAATATAAGGTTTTTGATGAATGGTAGATACCAAGTCATGACTTGGTGCATACTTTTTTCCATGCCTATCTAAAAAGCAAATCTCTCCGTCATAGTCTCTATCTTCCCCAGTCAAGATGTGAAACAAGGTTGATTTGCCACTACCGCTGGCTCCTGTAAGCAAGACTCGATTCCCAGCTTCTATACTTACACTTATGTCATCAAAAATAATCTTATCTGCATATTTCTTGCTAACATTTTTTATAGATATTCCGAGAGTGGTTGGGAATGTTTCAGATACCTCTTCCCGTTTAATATCCTCTTTTAAAAGAATATTCAGCACTTTTTCTTTTACTACTGTCGCTGATTGAAGCGTAGAGGTTGCTTCCAAGAGTTGTTGCAATGGAGAAATCAGATTCATAGATGCTGTCATCATGGCAATCAAAACAGTCAAGGAAAGATGGGTGGTAGACATCATCACCATTCCAATCACAAAAGGCCCCACTAGCCCTAGTCCTTTCAAAGGACCTGTCCAAAACATAACCAAATTATGACTTGTATAGTAACGATATTGACCAGACTCCATCTGATCAATGGTATCATAAACATGTTGACAATATTCTTGCTCAACTCTATTTGAAACAATAGTATCAATCCCTGCTGAAAAATCTGTGATATTGTCTAAACTGATTTCTCTACTTTTACTCAGTTCTTCACCACGTCTTTTCAATAGTTTATGAAAAACAAATTGAGGAATGATCATGAGAAAGCCACCTATGGTAAAGAGTAGACCAACCACAACATCCTGTGATACTAAATACATGACAGACACTAGGATAGAGGTGCCAAATATAGGATATAAAAAAAGTGGAGATAAATATTCCTTCCAAAACATTGGAATATCTTGGGTTAAAAAAGAATTAAATTCAGATGATGAATACTCCAATCTTTTTTCAGCAAATAAACTCAAGGCTTTCTTAGAAATAAATAAATTAATATCTTTTATGATGGAATGTAGAAGGACGTTATTTAGGTACATGCAACTATAAATAAAGATAAAGAAAGTAAGACTCAACAATCCAAAGATTACAATCATCCCTCTATTCTCAATATCCACAGAGCCGGCCATTTGGATAATCAGTGATATCAACAATCCCTGACAAGAGTACAGTAAAGCAAAGATAACGAAACAAAGTAGTTTCCATTTTGAAATGATTTTAACGATTGTTTTCATCTTAGTCAGCTTTCAATTCATAATTTATATTATTGGAACAAATTGATAATTCAAAATTGTTCATAATATTTCTTCTCATTTTGAAGCATTTTTCCTCAAAACTAGTCTCATTGAAAATATCTCTCTTAGGGCAAGCTCCGCCCTTACAAACTAGCAACAATTGACATTTTTGACATTTAGAGTCAAATTGATAAGAATGTACCCATCTTTTTTGATTGTTCTCGTTAATGACACTATTTCCTAGTTCACCTATTTTATTTTCTTCGTCATAGAGACTAACAGTACATTTTAATAGATTCCCTTTTGTGTCAATCGTATAAGAGTTTGGCTTTTGAGCATAACATGATGAATAATTACTTCTGAATACAAAATCATCAAATAATCTGTATCCTAATTTAATTGCACTTTTTGATAATTCAAAAGAAACATCTGACTCAAATCGTTTTACCTCGTATCCCTCTTTTCTATCACCGCATCCCCAATCTCCTACATTTCGAAATAGCAGATGAAATCGCTTATCATTTTTAAAAACCTGTGCATCTTCTAATAAAAATTTTTCAATATTCTTATAATTTTCCTGAGAAACATTCAAGCGAATCATAATGTGGAATTGAGATTCTAAATTTATTGCATTTTTTAAGTTTTTCATAATGCGATCATAGGAACCATGACCATTTTTCAAAATACGCTGATTGTCATGCCCTTCACGAGAACCATCTACTGTAACTTGGTATGTTTTCACGTAACATTCTGTCACTAATCGCTCTAATACTGTACGATTTAACAAATATCCGTTCGTTGTCATATCAGAGTGATAGCGAATCCCTAACTTTTGAGAAATTGAAATCAATTCTTTTGAAATATCTAAAATATCTCGATATCCTAGTAATGGTTCTCCTCCAAACCAAGATACATGTAAGTCTTCAAAATTTTTCTCAGATAATTTTTGATTTACAAAATCTATTATTCCAGTTTTTTGAGATGTAATAGTACAATTTGAAAATTTTTCATAACAATATTTGCATCTAAAATTACAATCACCATGAGCTAAAATAATAATTCTCAAAGTTGTTTCATCCCTTTTCCTAAATAACTCAATCATTTTGTTTAACTCATTTTCTTTTTCATCAAAATCTTGAGATTTTAAAAAAGATTCAAACTCGCTTTTGATATGATTATCCTTCTCAATCTTATCCAAAAGTTTATTTTCAATTTTCAAAGAAATATTGTTCTTGGTATTAAATAAGAAGGTATGATTTTCTTTTTTCAATTCTATTACATAATTTGAATACTTCATCTCATCTTCTCCATCAAGAAACAGCGTGCAGAGTTAATCTCAAAATCGTACTCTGCACGCTACAATACACTTAGATAATAAAAGCATATTTTTATTACCTTTTAACACTCTAATTAAACAGTGTATCTCAAAAATATGTAGGAATTTTACTGTTCAATTAAATAACAACTTAGCTAATAAAATTACTAGCAACCAGCACCACAGACTAAATTATTAAATTCAATTCCATAGTCTTGTTCCATGTCGTGTTCGACAATTTCTTGGATAACCATAATAAAACTCCTTTCAATTTTGATGCTCTTATTATATAATATTAAAAAAAGTGTAAAGAAGAAATTCGGAAATCCGTACATGAATATTCAAGAAAAATTTAAAGCCATTCGAAAACAACGCAAGCTATCACTACGAGATCTGGCCAATGTCGCAGGTAGCGCAAGTAGCATTTCTGATTTTGAAAAAGGGAAAACAAATCTATCTAATGATGTGTTATTACAATTACTTGGTTTTATGGTTGTTGAAATCAACGAAGTATTTGAATGGAGTGCTTTTCAAGATGCAGAGTTTCTAGAATTGATGACCCAAGTGGAGAACGCTCTACAAACTCAAGATATTGCAGTTCTCATACAAAAGCGTGAAATATTTCAAGAGTTTTTTGTCGCTAAAAAACACTACATCTACCATATTATCTCTTTAGTTCTTGATGTTATAATTTCTAAACTTCAAGAAAAAGAACCCACACCTGAAATCATTTCTGAATTGACAGATTATTTTTTCTCCTTAGATTATTGGACCAATTTAGATGTTGGCTTGCTAGGAAATATTGTTCATCACTTTACGACAGAAGCTCTAGTCCTATTTACAGATAGTATTTTAAAAAACACTCCCAATCAACTGCGAAACAATCTAGATCGCATAAAAATAGATACTGTCATTAATTGTCTGTCTGTTCTTTTAGCAAGGCGTGAAAAAAATGCCAGCAAAGCACTGCTCCAATTATTATCTCGTAAACAGTTTCCTACATATTTTACTTATGAGAAATTATGTATATCTGAATTCAAAGCAATCTATATGTATATTTGGTGTGACAAAGAAGAAGCCGATAACATTCATCAAACAATACTTAAAACTGTTTCTCTTCTCTTTACAAAAGATGAAGCCAATAAGTGGGATGATTACTTTAAAGAAAAAATTTCATCTGCAGATATTAAAAAGTAGCTGAACAATCTCTTGCTCAGCTACTTTTTAATCTTCTTTTCCAACTGATGATTTTCAAAAAAACAAAAATAAGCAAGAATAGATTAAAAACCACATAAAATCCTGTAAAGCTTATCAGACCATTCTGGGCTAAATCCTCTACATAAAGGTTGGATTCAGTAAAGAACAAATAAATTCCATAGCCCTCTACGAAAATAAGAAAACTGACAAAACCAATCAGGAAAAGTCCACTGGCAATCAGGAAGATTCTCCATAAAAGTACGAGAATTCCTCCTACTGCTAAAAAAATTACTGGGATAAGGAGTAAATCTTTCATGACTTTCTCCTTTCTAGTCAATCAGTTGACGATAATGGATAGCAAGAGAGGAATCAAACTCTTCTAATTTTTGAACTAAGTCCAAATACTCCTCTTTTTCATGTTCTTCAAAGTCCACACCTCGATGATTCTGAAGAGAGATTTCCAATTGACTAGTGAGTTCTCGTTTAGAAAAGCTGTAGTCCCCCGTCACTTCCTCATAATGTTCCTTTAGTTCCTTGTAGGCTTGGTATTCTTCAGGCGTTTGAAATCCCTGTACAAAGGCCTCTTCTAATTGATAATAGGTATCTTCCATCATAATCGTTACCTCGTTTCTTTCTATCTTTATTCTACCGCGTTTTTCTTTTCTTGTCCGCTATTTATATATTTTTTTTAATCTAATTCAAAAGAAAGTTGTTCTTGCTTTTCTTTTCCTTTTTCGTGGAATTGTCTTAAGGCTTGATCAATAATATCTAAATCCGTTTCTGTTTCAATCAATGGTGCGAGTACATCGTATTCGGCCTTTTTTGTTTGATAGTCCTCTTCCTTTGGAAAATTTTTCTCAATTTCTACCTTGGCAGTAGTCCATTTATCCTTTAAGTCATCCAATAAGTTCTGAGTTTTCACTTGGTCATCTTTAATATGATCAATCGTATGCTGAAGCCTTTGAATTGTCCCCAAAGGAGAATACAAATCTAAACTGACAGAATACTGATTTTCTCCTACAATCTTAACAGAGAAGGTTTCAGGAAGAGGTTGATTTGTTGGAAGACTAAGCATTTTAATGTCAAATCCTCGATAGCTTGCTAGGGTTCGGAATTCTTTGCTGTCAAATTGATTATGACGGATAAGACGGTGTAGGGATTCCCCTGCTTCAGCTCGTTGATCAAAAGCTTGCTTACCTACTGTCATAGAAAATGCCTGGTCTTTCGACATTTCAGACTGTTGAATGTCGCCTTCATACTTGCTTAATCGTTTCTCAAGAATAGGTATATTTTCTTCACAGTAAGAGATTGTATGACGATAGTGATCCTTGCTGCGTTGAAAGGCGCGTCTTTGATTTTCTAATAGGGTTAGATCATTCTCTAATTCCATCTTATATTTGAGATAAGGATTACCAGTTGCCAGTGCCTTAAAATCAGAAGCTGTCATAGTCTGTTCATCAATGTCTTCTGCAGCACGAATCGGATCCTTAGAAGTCATAATCTGCTTAATATAGCGGAGTTTGTTCTCCTGAGTTGCCCATAGATAATTATCAAACGAACCTTTGGTAATATAGTGGTAAATATCTACTTCCTTGTTTTCATTTCCCTGTCGGATAATCCGTCCATTGCGTTGCTGGATGTCACTTGGTCTCCACGGAACATCCAGGTGATGAACTGCTTTCATCTTGCTCTGAACATTTAAACCTGTTCCTCCTTTTTCAGTTGATGCAAGGAGAATCCGCACTTCTCCTGCATTAACCTTTCGAGACAAACTATTCTTCTTTTCATCACTATTGGCATCATGTACAAAGGCAATTTCTTTACTAGGGATTCCTCTATCAACTAATAAAGCCTTAATTTCAGAATAGACATCAAAGCCATTATCCTTTTTCTTAGGGGTGCCAATATCTGAAAAAATCATCTGAGTAGCCTTATTTTCCATTCCCTCACGATAAATTCTCTCAACATTATCCACTACCTGAAGCAGTTTATGATTGTCTGCTAGACTATAGCTAGAGTCCAATAAACGCATATCAATTGCTAGTTTTCGTGCCTCACCTGTTATCTTTAACATGTTATCCTGGCTCGGATCAACTGTTCCACATTTGACCATATCTGACCTCATAACCAATTCTTCTAAATAGAGTTTCTGGTTTTCAGTTAACTCACTCTCAATAGGGATAATATGAGCTTCTGGAACAGGTAAATCCAACATATCTTGTGTTTGAATGTCGGCTGTTTCTTTATAGATTTTCATCAACTCAGGTAGATTGACAAACTTTTTAAATCGTTTCTTAGGTTGGTACTTATCCCCTGTAGGAGCTAATTCCATAGAGTTTTGAATTTCTCCAAAAGCACCTACCCAAGAGTCAAAATAATCAACTTGATAGCGTTTTAAGATATCTGGTTGAATATAGTTCATCATAGTATATAACTCACTAATAGAATTTGAAACAGGTGTTCCTGTCGCAAAGACAATGTTTTTAAAATCATGTTCTTCCTGAATCTGTCGCACCTTCATTTCCATATCCACATTCTTCTTAGAAGTTGTATTGGTAATACCTGCTACATTCCCAAGTCCAGTAATTGGACGAATATTTTTAAAGTGATGTGCTTCATCCACAAAGAGAAAATCAATTCCTAAGTTCTCAAAATCAATAAAACTATCACGATTAAAGCGTTGGAGTTCTTCCAATTGTTTCTCTAGACCACTTATTGATTGTTCTGCTTCTTTGACAGTATACTTATTTTCAGAATGTGTTTTAATCTCTCGTAGTTCATTGAGTTTATCCTCGATATAATTCATCTGTCTTTCTTTACTGACAGGTATTTTTTCAAATTGAGAATCCCCAATGACAATGGCATCGTAATCTCCTGTAATAATACGTGACACAAATTGTTTTCTTCTAGCCTTCACAAAATCTTTCTTAGTGGTCACAAAGACCTTTTTAGTAGGGAAAAATTTCATGATTTCTTGGCCAAATTGAGCAGACAAACTAGAAGGTACTACATACAAGGGCTTATGAACCATCCCCAACTCCTTTAATTTAAACCCAGCACCAAGCATGGTCAAGGTCTTTCCTGAACCTACCTCATGAGCTAATAAGGCTCTTTTTTCTTCTATAATTCTTTGAATGGCATTCTCTTGGTGAGGACGAAGACTGATGTTTTGTGCCAAGCCATCAATGACTAGATGGCTACCATCATACTCTCGACTAACCGTCCGATTATAAAGACGATTGTAACTTTCTTCAATGACTTGTTGGACTTCTGGATACTGTGAGACAAATTCTTGAAAGAGCTCTTGTAAATGCTGCTCTTTCGCTCTTAGAACAGAGGTTTTTTCCAAATCTGTGATTGTCTTTTTCTTTTCTCCTTCCGTAACAGTCATAGTAATCGTCGGTTGGTTCGAATTAAGTAAATTCTCAAAAATCTTTCTTCCTGTATCATAACGGGATCCACTAACTCCAAGACTACTATCTTTGGCACTTGGATAGCGATAAGCAAATGATGTCCTTAAATGAACCTGCCCATCGACAGGATTCACTTCAATGACTTGTTCAACATCTGGCGAAGACAATTCAAATTCACGATTAGTAAAACATTCAAAGGCAAATTTACCATAAACGGATTGAGGAATCCAACGTGACCCTATTTTAAACTCAATATCTGCCAGATGAATCCGTGGAGGACGAACAGATTCTAACAAATCTAAAGCATGGTTCCAATCATATTCTTGGTTGTTTTCCTCTACTAACAGTTGAACTACTTCTATCTTGTTGAGAATATCTCCTGACAAAAACTGGTTCTTAGAAAGATATTTTCTTCCCCCCCTTAAATAGCTTTCTGGATCCATTAAAATCTGGTCACCTAACTCATCTAAAATAGCAGCTTGGCTATGTTCTGGATAAATGGATACCATATAGTCTAAATCAACCCCTCTACCATCCGATAAACTGGAGTTTAAGGCATCTAGAGCTGTTGAAACTCTTGTAATCACCCTCTCCGGCCTAACCAATGCTTTCTCAAAAGCTAAAGATTTTTTATATTTCACTTTCTGGTCTTTAGAATCGATGTATTCATCTTCTAAACTTGCTAGTAGGGAATACTTGTCGTCACTATCAAATAAGTTCCGATTGACTGAGGCATTCAAATATCCAAATTGACTTACAAAGCGGTCATAGTCACGATTCAATTTGCCAAGCAATGCCTGAAAATCTGTTCGACTATAATCTGAATGACGTTGAATTTCAATTAAGGATTGATAGGTCTCTCTCAAATCAACCATGCCCTTAATGCGACTAATATCCTTATCCGATAAGGGACTTTCATAAAAGACAGTTTTTTTGAACAAGCCCTTATATTTCCCTCTTTTACTCGCTTCTTCTGACTTGTAAACATCTAGTGCTTCCTCATCTGTCAAATGAAGTTGCACGAACCGATCTATTTTATGTTCAGACAAAGAACTGTCCCAAGCTTTAAAATCTCCCTTCTCATCTACATAATAACTAATTTCGTCTACTTTTGAACTGTTCCGAATACCATGCGTATCTCGGTAATAAATTTGATTTCCCTCATATCCAAAAGAATAGAGCGCTAAGTCCTCACGTATACGACTTGGAATAGAATTATCCACTTCTTCTTGGATAAAAACAGGTGCTTTCAAAGAATTGTCAATTGGTTTAGGTACTTCCACATTCTCTAATGCTTCCATAATGTCAGTAGCTAATGTTTCTGATACCCCCTTAACATTGAGAGTTCCTCCATTAAAATTACGTACCTCATATTCCCCCAAAACTTTTGTGTTGTATTTCCCATCAAAATAAGGATTGATCCAGACACGCTTATCTTCCTCAAAGGGAATAGAACCACTAAAAACAAGTTCCTCCTCATTAAGATTCTTTGCTTGATCCTTTTGAAAGAAGAGGAGATCTGTAGTCACTCGGGTACCTGCAATCTTTTTAAAAGCCGTATCCGGCAAACGAACTCCCCCTAAAAAATGAGTGTTGGATTTAATCTCTTGTAAGACATTATCTGTCCGTTTATCCATTGTCCCAATAGATGAGATAATCGACACTTGTCCTCCGTCTCTTACTAAATCAAGTGAGTGTTTGACAAAGTAATCATGAATCATATAAGGTTTATCATAGTTTTTATCGGCAATGCGAAAATTTCCAAACGGAACATTCGTTAAGACTAAATCAAAACTATTATTTTGATAGGGAACTTCTTCAAATCCTCGCACTTCAATATGGGTATTGGGGTGTAGTTGTTTTGCGATTGCGCCTGTCACACTGTCTAATTCAACTCCATAGAGTTCTGATCTCTCTCGTATACTTCTAGGCATAGCCGCAAAGAAGTTCCCAGTCCCCATAGAAGGATCTAATATCCTTCCTCCTTCAAAACCATCATCCAGTAACTTTTGCCAAATCTGGCGAATAATCATTGGGTCTGTATAATAGGCTGTGAGAGAACTTTGTTTCATAGTGGAGTATTCTAATTTACTTACTAAACTCTTAAGAGTTAAACGTTCTGTTTCATACTTTGGATTGAGTTCATCGAAAAATTCATTGGCCAGACCACCCCAGCCGACATACTTGGCTAGTAGCTCTTGTTCTTCTGGATTCGCTTGTCGTCCCTTTTTTTCTAATCTTTTAACAAGTTCAATTGCGGCGATATTCGTTTCAATTTTTTCTCGATTTGTCTTAGGATAAAAGTCCTCTAAATCATCTGGAAAAACAAAATCTTGAACGGGGACATCCGTCTCTTCTATATCTGAAATAAGCGTTTCTGTTTCCTTATCCTTTTCATTATCCTCTTCCAGATAGGAAAACAGATCTATTTCCTGGCTTTCACTTGGTGAATCCATCTCAATATCTGAATCTTCTTTTTCAAGTTCTACATGAGACAATACTTGTTCAATCTCTTCCAAACTGTTCAAGTATAAGATAGGATTCTCTTCAAATAACTGGTTGGAATCATTGAATAGCTCTAGGCGAACCAAGTCATTTAACTGTGCATTTTCAATCAAAACCAACTGAAATACTTGTCCTTTATAACTTACTTGTGAACCAATTGGATATTCCCTCAAAGCTTCTTCTACAATTTTATCGACATTAGAAAAAGAGTTCGTTTCTTCAGTTTCCTGTTCAATATCACTTGAAGGAGATAAAACTTCCTCTACTTGATTAGACTTTTCGCTTCTAGCTTTTACATCATCAAAATGAGTAATAATCTTCAGCTTTTGTGTCAGTGGAAGTTGTTGGTAGTTTTCTTCATGATGGACAAGATCCGTAACAGTATCTAAAGTAGCCATCAATTCTGAACCCAAATAGGCTAGAACATCTCCTTCTTTTTCTTCAAAATGAATCTCAAGAACCTCTTTATTTAGTTCTTTGGAATCAACCATTAGAAGAAACTCCTCTATATCTCTACTAATGCGGTCAGATAGATTATTCGCAACCCGATAGACATTGACTAAATTGACATCCTGATTCTGATGACATACAAGCTCACTTAATGGTTCTAACTTCTCTTTTTCAGATTCGATGTAAAATCGAGTAGAAAGATTATAGGTTGCGACTTCTAGCACCAAGTTTTTCTCAAAATTACTTAATTGAGATAATTTACCTAGACCCGCTTGTCCAAAACTTCTTGTGTAACTTTCTAAATCTTGGTCATTATTTTCAGAACTGGCCTCTAGGAAAGAAACAATATCTTGATGAAAAGAATAGACATGAGGTATCTCTTCTATCTTGCCCTCTTCAGCCAAAAAACTCTCTACCAAATCCTGCCATTTCTCATCAAAATGTTGCGCCTGATAGCGAAGAAATAGGTCCATTTTCTCCCTATCTTTTGGAATTGTTCCACGAAACATAGCCAATAATTGTATTACTTCCATACTCGCTCCTTTCATCTATACGAAAATAGGAGAATCACATGATTCCCCTACAACTCTATCTCCATTTCAACCTCTTGAGGATTGGTTTCTAAATCACTAGACAAAAGAGAAACAGAATCTGTTCTCATGTAGTAAGTATATAAGTCTTCTAGGTCTTGTTGGTTTTCAATCCCTGTTTCAATACTAATCAGAGCCTGTATAAATTCCTTGTAGTGACTCTCCACCATATCTGAAATCTTTTGTTTCATTTCCATAAATACTGAGGACGGTTCAGTTATACTTGTTTGGTCTATGTCTTGTAAATCCTTTTCTAAGGGATTGGTTCCTTCTTCTACTTCCACTAAATCTGAACGACCATCACCATCAGAATCTGCGCTAAGAGGATTGGTTCCTAGCGCCAATTCTTGAGCATCAGTTAGTCCATCTTGATCCGAATCACGTTGATAAATGGCTTCCATATACTTCCTTCTTTCCTAGTTAATCTTTTTTCACTCCAATCCTACCAAATATTCCTTGAAAGAAGTATCACAAATCGAGTAGAGGATAATCTCCAGCCCCTCTCACACCACCGTACGTGCCGTTCGGCATACGGCGGTTCAACTAACTTTTAACGCATGTCGTTCAAGGTAATAATCCAAACACGAAACCAGTCCACGTTTTTCGCGGGTGCCCACGGAGGACTTACACCTCAGATGCACGACATGCCCATCGTACACAAAAAACGGTTCATTACCTAATATGGTAATGAACCGTTTTGGAGAATATAAAGAAAGATTTGGATTTGATAAACCTAACTCAAATTACTTATTAATGTACTGAGTAACGTTTTGCAATATCCGCGATATTATCAGCGATAAGATCTGAAGTCAAATGAGAGCCTCCATTATCCAACTCTTCAAACCAATTCTTCAATACAACATTTGTGACAGAAGAAACAGTATCAGGAGTAATGCGATAATTCTTCCGTAAAAACTGTTCTACCTCAACTCTAAGAGCTTGTTTTTCATTTGTCAAAATCATATCGTGTCCTCCTTAACTAAGATTAGTTTATTTGCAATTTTTTGATCACATATACAAAGTTGTGTATCACCCTGATATTTTCCCAAAAGAATATCAGCGGTTTTTTCTAAGGAATTTACTCCCTTGAAATAGTCATCTAAAGTGACTTTCAAACGAGTAACTTGACCATCAAGAACTGGGCCAAATACTGCTGAAAAATTATGAAAATTAATTCCAGCCTTAGCGTCTAACTTCAATCTATTTTTATAAACAAACTGAAAGTATTCTTTATCAATTTCAAAAATCTTCGTTTCAACATCATTAGAATCTTGAAACTGATAACTTAAAACGACAGGCTTTACGTTTGGATTAAAAGGAAGTTCATCTTTTGTTTTTCGCTGAGCCCATTTAACAGCCTGATCAAATTTAGATGTCACATAAAATCCTATACCAAAATCACAGTTTCGTTTACTATGATAAACATCTATTCCATCTTTTAAAGATGTAACCTGAGTAGATGTCGTTCCGTGATACCAAACGGCTGTGTTGCTAAATTGATTACTAAAGCTTAACTCTCCCATAAATTAATTATATCATTTTACTATAATTTATGCACGTACTATTTTATAAATTTCATCACAGAGCATATTCAAATAATTAGTAGCAATTTGATAAAATTTCATACATAGTTGTTATTATCACTAAAAAATAGGATTGCCTGCAGACAACCCTTTAAAACTTCCAGTAAGGCACGGAATCTCCTGATGAGTATTTTCTTTTTAGAGTCGGTATTACTCTCCGACTACTTCTAATTAAATTAGACTAGAAACGATACTGGTGTCAAGTAAAAACACTATTTCAGATTAATTTCTCTCAGTAGTGCTGCCACCAGATTACGAGCTTTTGGCAAGCGATAGAAACCTGTAGAACGTTTAATCCCAATCCTCGCAAACATATCTTCAATACTCTCATCAAACTCTTTAGCAAGCAAGCACAAAGTGATATCATACAAATCCCTATCTGCTTGCCTTACAATAGATTGACATCCTATCAGGCTATCACATCAAGATACTCAACTTGTATTCTCACTCTGATACTTCATCAGCACATAAGAAAAAGCCTTACCTAAAAAGCTTTTCTTAACACCTTTCGTTCCAAGGTTTCTAGGCTTTTACGAGCAGAGCAACACACTCCACGTGATGTGTATTCGGAAATCTAATTATACTATTTAACGTCTTAACACTTTTTAACGATTACATTATTTCAAGTATAGACTGACATATTATCATCACATGAATTCTTTCCACTTCTTTCAAGAATAGATAGAGTAGGGGATAATCTCTAGCCCCTCTCACACCACCGTACGTGCCGTTCGGCATACGGCGGTTCAACTAACTTTTAAATCATTTCGTTCTAAGTAGTAATCCAAGCATGAAACCAGTCCTCGTTTGATGAGGATTTGTTTTGATATAGCTCGTTTGAGAACTGACTTCTGAGCTACTAATTGATAATGTTCTCCCCAGCCAGATACCTTATCTACTATCCATTTAGGAACTCCTAACTTAAGCAATCCCCATAATCGTCTAGATTTTTTCTTCCATTGCTTCCAGACAATCACTCGTAGACGATCATCTATGCTGGTGACTATACTTTTCATATTTCCCAATGAGAAATAGTTTATCCATCCTCGAATTGACAAATTCAGTTGCTCAATACGTCTTGTTAAGTCTATACTCCATTTCCTCTGTGTTAGTCTCTTCAATTTAAGCTTAATATTGAAGAATACTATCTTGATGGGGGCGACTTTTCCAACCATCTGATGATTTCCAGAACCCAAAACCTAGATACTTCAGTTTACTTGATCTCACAATCTTGGTTTTAGTCATATTGTCTTTCAATCTGTCGTTTTCTCTTTCTAGCGACAGACCTCAAACTGTCTCTCCCCAGACTGTTTGAGTATTCCCTCTTCGCTCCACTTCCATTACAGAAGTTTCCTCACTACTATGGGCTCGGCTGACTTCTCATGATTCGTTGTTACTACGCTTTCAGCACTCATGAGACCTCACGGGATAAGTCGTACATCTTTCCTCGTTTATACAAGATATGAGGACGTTAAAAGGTTACAGTGAAAAAGATAAATCTTAGTCCGAATTCAATTACTCTCGTGATTTACGCATATAGGTTACGACTAGCTTTTTGGACTTTAGAGTTTCAGGCCCCCTTATCCGCTATATACGCCTTACTATCACGTTCCTGTTCGTAGAGCCACGATTTCACTATCCCTTCCTCTCCCCGCTACCTCACGTTAGTCAGGCTTGGGAATCGCTATTGAGTTCACCGGTAGCGGGTGCCCACGGAGGACTTACACCTCAGATGTACGACATGCCCGTAGTACCGAAAAAAGCACCCATAAGGTAAACTTTTAAGTGCTTTGAAACGTTGATATAATCGTATTTATTAACGTTTTGAGAATTGTGATGCCTTACGAACTTTCTTAAGACCTGATTTGGAAAGTATGGGTTTCAGTTGGAATAAAAACAGCGTAATATCAAGGTTTTTCAGAACTAAATCTACTTATTAATTTCTAAAAATATGAATCAATATTTTTTAAATAGGGGAATAATTTAGTTCAGTAAAAATTAACTACTGCACTTCAACATTATTATAGCAGGTTTTATTAGCATTCCCTAAAAAATGTAGAGATTAAAATCATATCACAGGTATAAAGTAAACGCATAAAAATAAGGATCAATCTAAATTCTTTTAAGAAACTATTCTCATTAACTATTTTCCATTTCATTCATTAATCCATTGATTAAGATGTAAATCAAAAATCACTAATAGTATCAGTGACCTTTGATTCTTAAATTGAATTTTGCTCCTTTAAAATAAAGTCTTTAAACGCATTATTGAAAATAGTGATAGCTTTAGAAGCTTTTCTGCTCATTAAGTAAGTAAAAGAAACGGGGGTTGTTACTGTAGTGGTTTCAAGATGAGCAATCTTATCTGTAAAAGTCTTTTTTAAGTAAAGGGGCAGAAAGGAAATGCCTTGATTCATTTCTATTAGTTTGGCAGTTACTGTAATATCATTGATAGTAGTGAAATCGGCTTCTGGGACTAGCTCAATGATTTCTT
The DNA here is from genome assembly GCF_905187535.1 of Streptococcus mitis. GTDB lineage: Bacteria > Bacillota > Bacilli > Lactobacillales > Streptococcaceae > Streptococcus > Streptococcus mitis_BS. Next base: position 81,298 of record NZ_CAJJIE010000033.1, on the reverse strand, counting down.
TTTTTAGATTTTCCCAATAGACGGGGTGGTTATCGGATAATATTTTATAGTTTTTAAATAATTGTAATTCGTCGCATTTGACTGTTGTTTTGGGATAAAAGAGGGCAATCTTTCCTTCACAAATTTGTTCGGATATGATTTTTTTACTATATGGAACTTCTCTATCAATACCAATATCGAATGTATTCGTTTCAATAGCTTGTTCAATATGGCTATTTAGTACGGATACAGAGATATCAATATCTGGATAGCGCTGAAAGAATTCCTGTAAAAATTGTGGTAAAAGGTATGTGGCAATGTAAAGAGATACGGCTATTTCTATATGAAATTGTTGTTTTTTATTTTGTAGCCTAATCTTTTGAATACTTTGCTCATAGGTTTGTATAAGATTTTCAGCAATCTCTATAAATTCTCTTCCAACAGCAGTTAGTGTCAAGTTTCTTCCCACTGTTTCGAAAAGTTGAACTTGAAGGTGCTTTTCTAATTTCTTAATTTGTTGATGTAGCGTTGGTTCGGTAAGAAATAGCTCTTCGCTGGCTTTACGATAATTGAGATGTTTTGATAATACCAAAAAAGTGTAATACCAATCTAAGTTCATAGTGACTCCTATTTATAAATTTTTTCTTAATGATTTCTAAACTTTTTTCAAATTTTAAAATACCTTGATATAGTATACCATATTATTAAAGATAAGAGCTCTTATCTAATAAAATAAGGAGTGAGGTAAAAATGAAAATTAAAACAACATTTAATAATATTTTACCAAAGGAGTTTGGAAAGGAAGCAAAAAGGGAAGATATAATGCAAGGAAATCCGGTTCGTTCTTTTGCTTTTGAAGTTGATAATTTACCCAAAGGTACTGAATATATCGCTTTTACTCTTATTGATTATGATGCCATTGCTGTTTGCTCTTTTCCTTGGATTCATTGGAGCGTTGCTGATTTAAAAGTTAATGGAGATAGTATTCAGATTGAAGAAAATATGAGCCGAATTGGTCAATTAATTCAAGGTAAAAATAGTTTTTCTAGTCAATTTTTAGATGGTGATTTTTCTGAAATTGATACAATGTTTGTTGGACCGACTCCACCTGATCGAGACCATAACTATACTTTGAAAGTGTTTGCATTATCAGAGAAAACAGGACTTAAAAATGGCTTTTGGGTTAATGAATTACTAAATAAAGTAAAGGATTTAACTTTGGGTACGGTTGAGTTAGACCTTATTGGAAAATGTTAAAGTCATGATTGGTAAACCTAAATAAATTAAACGTTTAGGTCTTGTTATTATCTTGTAAAACCAGTAAAGTAGCTAAATCTACTATTTTTAGGGGAGTTATTCACAAAGAAAATCAAACAGTTAGACTGAATGTTTGAGTATGAAAAAAGCAGATAAAAAATCCCTTGAGTAAATAACTTGAGGGATTTTAAAGGTTGGGATAGGGTATTGAAAAGCTCGTACAAAGTATAATAAAAATCCCCACCAAAATTTGAAAATCTATTGAAATGTATTGAAGTTTATTAGCAGAATACATAAGTGGAAAGCTTAATTTTAATACATTTAGAAGATTATTGAAAAAGAAATATCACACTTTCATTCTTATTAACTTATTAAAATTCTTATAACTGTATTTTGAATGATTTTCCCAACCAAGCAACCCTCTCTCTTATAAAATATATACATTCAGTTGTATGAAATGTAATATTGTTCTTATCAGACTTGAAACTTTTACTAATCCAACTATTTATCTTATACATTTAATTTAAACCTATAGTATCCTATTTTCTTAATATTCTACAGTGTAGGTTGTTTGGAGCATATCATCAACAAAAAAGAGAACGAGCCAAAACTTCGTTCTCCTTAAAATATAAAACATTACTATTAAAGTAAAAAAGATGGCTTACAGAACCTGTAAGCCACCTAGTCGGTCGGTTTATTCTGGTGTCTGCCACCGCTTGGCCCTTACGTCCAAGATTACTATCGGATTTCGTTCTGGTGTCCGCCACCGCTTGGCCCTTATGTCCAAGATTACTATCAGATTGACCATGAGCCGACCACTCATCTACACCATTATTCTAACGAATATGAGCTACAAACGCAAGAGAAAAACTTATTTTGGATTTATACACTATAGAAAACATACACTATCTTCAGATTGAACTTTTGTTCAAAATAAGCTATAATGAATTTAAGTAGAAACAGGAGGTAGAACAAATGGCTACAATCAGTTTAACACGTGATATAAAACTAACAAACGAAGATGCTCTAAAAATTCTTAATCATAAACCATCTAAAAAGCTACAAGCAGTCTTGAAATCTATTGAATCACAGGACGCTACCGCTCCAACGAAAAATAAACTCATTTCAAAGTATCTGTAAGATGACAATTCAAGTAACACCACTTAAGCAATATCTTGAAAATATTCAAGTGCTGGCTCCTGATAAAACTGAGAAACAAGTTCAGGAGCTATTTAAAACTATCATTTTAGAAAATGTTGATTTCAACGGTAATGAAGAGATGTTGACTTATCTATCTGATAAAGCTCCCAATTTTGAAAAACAACATCGTTCTCGTAATTTTATCGTTGAAGAAACTGAAACAAATAACATCATAGGATTCTTTAGTTTATCTCTCAAAGTTGTTGATATTTCTGATTTAGAGAAATCCTTAAAAAGGAACTCGTCCTAAAAGGGAAAAGTCCCAAAAATATTGATTATCTCCCTGTGTTACTTATCGGTCAATTCGGAAAAAACACAAAGCTAAATAAACTATCAGGACAAGAGTTATTTGAAATTGTAATTCAAAAAATTGAAGAATTTCGAGCAATTGTAGGAACTCAGATGGTATTTTTAGATAGTATCAATCATCCTAAAGTCATTCAATTTTATGAACAGTTCGGATTTGTTGCTTACAGTCAATTGATTAAAGACGATCATCAAGTAAGTTATCAGCCTATGGCATTAAATATGTCACTCTATAAAAAATAAGAATCATGTCACCTAAACTGATGACATGATTTTTTTATTTCGTTGTATAGGCAAAACTAATGGCACTATCTGCTTGAGAGATTTTTCTAAAGGTATAGTTAGGATTACCCCCATAGTTTGTCTCAGACACAAGGAAAGAACCATCATCATATACTTTCTCGACAAAAGCCACATGACCATAGTCTGCTGGTGTCCCATGTGTACCTCCTACAAAAGAAACAATGGCACCTGCTTTTGGTGTAGAGCCCGTTTCCCCACCAAGACTTGAAGCTGTCGCAACCCAGTCCTGACCATTTCCCATGGTATTAATGATTGAAATCTTCTCTCCATTACTTCCTTTTAATTTTAAGCCTAATTGATTCATACGAGCCGCAACACCCCATGTACATTGTCCATAGGCATAGGCCATACCATCTCCACCACCAGGAACAGAATGATCATACAAGTCCCCACGAACACCTTCAAGGGATTGCGGGTCACTCTTTGCCTGTCCTCCATTTGTTTGGCTAAAGCCTTTTTCAATTTGGTAATACCATTCCGTGGCTCTGGTTTGTCTTTCCAGTAGTTTGTCACCGGAATTTCCCTCCCAATAGGTGAGGAAGAGTTGGGCGAGATTGGCTGCACTGCCCGTATTTTTAAAGAAATCCTTTAACCAACTTTGATAGTAAGGACTATCCCCATGAAGCATAAAATCAAGTTGGAGGTCTAAATCATACCATTTCTTATTTTGGGTGCGTGCATAATTCAACAAGGCTGTATGACGTGTTGACCCATCTGCGGTATCTGTCCATTGCCCTAACCCCAAACCTCTATGAAGAATATTAGGATAAGCTCCTCCATAAATGGCTGGCCCTCCTATCGCTAACCAGCTTTCATCATCCCATGAGGAATCGGTAGCGCCAACTGGAGGAGATAAATAATCTCCTTCAGCTCGTTTAGGATTGATAGAAGACTCTACCGACCAATTTCCTAAAATAGCCGCAATAGCTTGGGGACTTGCTCCTTGAGATTTCAAAAACTCATAAATATGTTTTGCTCGTTCAAACTCATCCCCACCAAACTGACCAATTGCAGGTAAGATAGTGGTCTGAAGTTGAATGACTTTTGGAAAATAAAATTGCGGATTGACATACACCAATTTTTCTTTCTTGTTCTTATACTTTTGATAGGAAACTTTTAAACCTGTATCGTCTGGTGTCTCACCAATAGCATCCCCAGTTAAAACTCTCGTCCCCTCTATCGCACGGCCATTATGAATAGAATACAAGGTCAATCGACTCTCATTCTCTCCTTTTCCGTTAGTGAGAATAACATTGTCGCCATCTAGAGATACAACTCCATCCATTGGTGCGACAATCGTTTGGTGAGCCTTCGCTTCTAATAGAATGTACTCCTGAAGGGTAGGTTTTCCGTCTAAATCATAGTATCCATAACGATAAGTCATGGTTAGACTATCTTCATTGCTTTTCCCCTCAAATGGATTGTCCAATTCCTGCATAGAAGCATATACACCCTCTTCTTTTAGTTCCTTTATTTCCTCTTGATCGTCTTTTGATAGTTTATACTTAGGAGTTTCATAGAGGTCTTGCATGGATTTCAAATCATCCCCATCGTTTAAATCATGCCACAGAGTAGATAGATAATCCTTGTAAGTTTCTGAACTAAATAAGTGAACTGGTTTGTGTAACTCATAGTCATGGAATTTAAAGTTCATATACCCCATCACATCATCAACTTTTGTGTAATAGGTAATTCCTTTGTCATTGGTTCGGGTATGTTCTGCGTCTTCCCAAGTTAGGTGGGTATAAGCTTTTGTTAATTCAAATTCATCTTGTTGAATCAAACTAGCAGATGAAAATCCTAAAAAGAAGCTCATCATAAGTAAGAGAAGAAAGACCAATCCTCCAACTATCCAGGTTGCAGGATTTCCAGCCGCAAATGTAAAGAAGGAAAAGGCTGCTTTTAGTTTTTGATAGATATTTCGGACACTTGTAAGACCTTGTTTCTTTAATTTTCGAAACCGATTTTTAAAGGAACTTGGATTCTCTTTCGCTAGTTTCCATCCTTTTCCATCCTTAAAATGATGGTATCGCTCTTTTGTGTTGATCAGTCTTTTTTTGGTAAAACGCCCTGTTACTTGTCCTGTTTTGACACTAGCTTTTCCAAGATTATAAGAAAGCCGACTGTAGCGTTTCCCTTTTCTAATTGTCTCTTGAAGTGTGCGATAGCCTTCTAAATCTTCATTTTCTGAAGCTAACTCTCCTCCTTCACGTCCAAGGACATAGAGAAAGGATTTGGCTTTCCTACTGACTTTTTTGGACTTATAGGCTTGTTTAGTAGATTTTAGATTCTCTTTTGCGGCCTTGACTTCTTTCTTAGCTTTTAATTCTTCTAAACTCTTCCCTTGAAAGAAAAAATTAGATTTTTGTTTCGATTCCTGACCGTAGAGAAATTTTTGATTGGTTTTTCTTTCTTTACGACTCTCTTTTCTTTCTTCTTTGGCTTCTACCTTGGCTTCTCTAAATTGCTTCTTGGCTATTTTCAATCGTTTCCTAGCATGAGGTAATCGTCTGTCTCTTAATTCTTTGCGATTCAAAAGAGATGGAGGACTATTTTGAAGAATATGATTGTAGTCTTCATTTGCTTGTTTTACTCTCTCCTTTGAAGCTTCTCTCATCTCCTCTAGCTTTTCTTTTATCTCTTTTTTCCATGCTTTTTCATCCAGTACAGCGGAATCTTTTTTCTGTTTCCTCACCTCCTTCTTTCCTTGTTTCAAGAATTTCTTCTCATCTTTTAGACTTCTTCTAAATGCCTTTCGTGCACGTATGATTTCTCTTTTATCCTTCATTTACCTTCCCCTTAGTTAGAAGCCATTTTATCAGGATCCGTACTCATGATATCAAACAATTGAGTACCTTGAGGAATCTTATTTTTAAAGGGAACGACAACTGAACCAGCTTTTATTAGTCCTGCCCCTTTTTCTGGATTGACTAGGTATTTTTCGAGTTCTTTTGACAAGCCTAAGAGTTGAACCAGTTCTTCTCTATCATTTTTTGCTTGCTTGAGGAGAATCATAAATTCACTATTTGCAATAATCCGTCTACCATTTGGATCTAACAATAAGGTTTCGACGTTTTGAGTTATCCCAGTCGGACTGGCTCCATATTTTCTGACACGACTCCACAATTTAAAGAAGAAATCACTGGCATATTTATCTAGTAAGAGAAGCTGCATCTCATCAAAATAAATCCAAGTCTTCTTCCCTAATTTTTGATTCCGAACGACACGATTCCATATCTGATCAAAAACAACCATAAGAGCGATTTGTTTCAGCTCATCTCCTAACTTCTTAACGTTATAAATCAAGAAATTAGATCCTGTCTGAATATTGGTCTTATGAGAAAAAATATCAAGAGAACCTTCGACATACAGTTCCATATCAAGTGCCAAATTCTGCGCTTCTTCTTCTGGTTGTTGACTCAAGACAAAGACCCATTCTTCCAAAGAAGGCTCTTTAAATGACTGATAGGTAAGTCTAGTGACTCGGTCGATAATCGATTTTTCTCTTCCATCCATTTTTCTATCCAATAACTTGCCGATAAAGGATAAAAGAAATTCTGATTTTACCTTTACAGGATCTTCATCCATATTTTCCTCAGACAAGTCAAGGACATTGAGATAAGTTTGGGAATCGGGCGCAATATCAATCATTTCTCCCCCAAAAGCTCGTCCAATGACACTGTATTCTGCTTCTGGATCCACGATGATAATTTCGGTATTTTCACCAGATTCCTTGATTTTGGTCGTGATAATTTCATGCTTGGTTGCCATCCCTTTCCCAGCTCCAGATGTTCCTAAAATCAGACCAGACGGTGTATTTAATAGGCTACGATCAATGGTAATAATATTACTTGATATTTGATTGATACCGTAATATTTCCCACTACGGTCTTGTAAGTCTACTGAAGTCCAAGGAGAGTTCACTGCTACATTGGACGTTAATAAACTCCGTGATACTCCCTCTAAAAAATCGCAACCAAATGGCAGCAAACTATTAAAGGCTGCTTCTTGCATATATGGAAGTTTATCAATCATTAGGTCATTTGAGCCGGCCACTTGTTGAATAGTGTCTAGGGCTTGTTTGAGTTCTTCTTCATCCTGACCAAAAACACCAATCAAGAAGACTGTTTGAAACAGTTTATCTCCTGTCTCTGTCATGGTTTTTAAGAGTTCCTCAGCTTCATCGATATTGCTTTCTAATACATGGCCTACTTTTTCCAAATAGATACCTGTACGAGCAAGTTTTTGTTGTTCCCCTATCTTTTGGGATTCCATCAAGGTCTTCTTTGTTCGTAGTTTCTTCATGGCATCCGCCTTGGTCGAACTTTGAGCATGGAGGCTCACAATCAATTCCAAATCTCCTTGCATGAGGTCTCTGATAAACTGATCTCCTAATTCCATACCGTAGTCTCTGACATAGACAATCTGCAATAAGCGGTCATTGATTTGTAGGTAATTCTTGTTTTTGAAATCTAAGAGATTAGGAGCTATAAAGTGACGAGTTGTCTGACCCGATCTCGTTAAATCACGGTAAGAAAACGGAAGATGGTGTTCTCCTCTAAGCATATCTGCCAACAAGTTCACACGGTTTTCTCCAGCCAAGGATTCAAAGCGAGCATCAATTTCTGAAAAACCACTCTTGAAATATTCTCCTATTTGGGACAGGGAACGATAGGCTTGTTTGGGATTAGAATCCTTTCTACCAAAGCTAATCAGTTTCACAGCTGAAAAGTTATTTTCACCACTGTCTAAATTCTGATTCATCATCCGATTCAATTCTTTACGATAGGTATCATACCCATCTTCTTTTTCCTCATACAGAACACTCTGTCTAAACTTTTCTAAATTCAATCTTTTATTAAAGATGGTCAATTGGAAGTTGGTTTGGTCATCTAAGGAGTTAATCAAATCAGAATACTTCTCAATGATTGCGCCTTTATCTTCTAAACCAACTGTCTGGTAATTGACATCACCAAGTAAATAGCTTTGTGAGAAATAATCTTCTTTCACCTGCATCAGACCATTTTGATACAGGGCTTGATAGGAAAGGCTATTCGCTGTAGAGGGTAAAATTTCCTCTTTTTTCCCTTTAACTTCTTCCTTTTTATTAGTCATTGAAGCTTTTTGTTTCTTTAATGTATTTGATTTTCTTTTCATGTTCAGGTCCTTTCTTTCCTGTAATTGTGCGTAGGGGAACCGTTAATTCAAAATGAAGACGGTATTTCAAATAATGTTCAAAATATAAATCATTGGGTTTATAGACTCCAAAAAGCATGAGGGGGATGGTAAAAGCAAACACAAAACCGTAAACAAACCAATCTCCAAATTGCCAGAAAAAGAGATTCAAGCCCAAAACAATAATTGTGACAATAAAGGCTGGTAAAACAAAGATGATTTGTCTTGTGGTGAAACCTAACCAAGCCCTGTGTTGGTATTTTGAGATATCTTTAAAGACACGTGTATTCATGACTTTCCTTTCTAAAAAGGCTAAGAAGCAATCACTTCCTAGCCTTTATCTAATTACATACCTAAAATTGAGCGAGCCGTACGTTGAGAACCAACGAGGGCAATAATCAGTAAGATAGCTTGTATCAAACTACCAAACATAATCGCAAGAGATTGCAGGACTCCTGCACCATTTGAAACAGCTATTTTCCCAGCAGATTCAAACAAAGGAACAAGAGAAACAATCAGAAAAATGAGAACCCCTTGTACCGCATAGACCATAATATTTTTTAAATAGCCAATACCAATAGACTTCCATTCATCACTTAAAAATGTTGGAATCGTAAGAGGGGCAAATGGGATCATAAGGTAGAGTTGAATAAATCGAATAGATACCAAAAGATTGACCATGGCTGCACTTACTATCCGAACTAGCCAAATGAGGAGGGCGAAAAAGCCCACAATCATCCGGCCAATAAATCCTGAACCTTTTAATCCAGAGATGGTATCATACTTTGCCCCACCGTGAGCCACAATCGAGGCCACTTGTTCAATGGCGTGACTTGCAATCCCAATGATGGCTTCTACAATAACGGTAGTATTGGTAATTACAACTGCGACCATAATATAACTAATCAACATCGGCGCTAATGCTTCAAAGGTCATCGCTCCTCCTGAGTTCGCAATTTTCTTTGCCATCTTCGAAAATTCTAAGATGAGAACAACTGATAAAATCGCAACTCCAAGAGGCTGCATGACACTTTTAGTAATACTAGACATATAAGTCCAAACGGTTGGGTTATAGCTAGATAGAGATTTAATCAAATCTACCGTAGATTGTAAATCTACATTAAATCCTTCAAATAAATTTTCAGCTGATATTTTTTCAGATGCAAGGTAAACAAAGGGTGAGACTAAACTAAGATTCATGTCATTGTTGATCCTCCTAAATAGAAATCTGGGTTACAAAGGCTCCAGCAGCCCCTACCATAACTCCACCGACAATTTCCAGAATGGCATTCCGAACACCTGGTCCACCATCTTTAATGTTGGTTGCAAGATTGACAATCCCCACAACAACGAGAAAGGCACCAACCGCAATCAAGCCCTTCTGTAACAAAGACATAGCTTGTGCAAACATAGCACTTGCGTCTACTCCATAAACAAAACCTTTAAAATGCGTAATCATCTATTTCCTCTTTTCTATTTTTATTTTAAACTAGATTCAAAAGTTAAATCACGAATTCTAAGGCCTTCAAGATGATTTTCTTGACTTTGATTCAAAGGATTGATTTGATAGTTCCACCACCGTTCATCAGTTTCTTGATTGGCTAGGTACTTCCAGTTTGGATGCTTGATGGAATTGTACTTTTTACTTTTAAAGACAGGCATATTGGCAATTCGAACCAGGCATTCATGCCGTTTCATATTTCCGACTTCATCAGGTGTCATTAAATCACGAGCAATCTTTTGATGAGAAAGGGATCCTGAACCTGTCTGGCCAAAGGAACGACTCGTATTTCGAACATCAATGGTTTGTTTACCGAGTAACCCACTCATAAATTTAAAGGTATCTTCATCATTACCACCTAAGTAGACTAAGCTATCACAATTTCCAAGAATGGTTTTCCAAGCGTCTTTTTCTTTATAGAGCCCTTGAAGTTGGGCAATATTTTGAAGAATGGGAACGAGACTCATATTCCGAGAACGGACTGTTGAGGTTTGTTCAGCAAAATCTGGGATTTCTCCGATATTTGCGAACTCATCTAAGTAGACTCTCACATGAAGAGGCAATTGACCCTTAAAATCAATATCTGCTTGTCTTGTTAGGGTTTGAAATACGGTTGAAAAAAAGAGGGCTGAAAGAAAGCGAAAGGTACTATCGTTATCTGGGATAACTAAGTACACCATTGATTTTTCCTTACCCCATGTCTTCATATCAAGGGTATCTCTTTTGGTCAAATCCATGACACTTTGAATATTGAAGAGGGCAAATTTAGCAGTGGTTACAGCTATAACAGAATCCAGAGTCTTATCCTTATAATTTTGGAAATCTGCCCAATTTCGCATGGTAAAATTTTCAGTCCCATACTTTTTAGCATAATTTTCAAATAGAATTTCTAAGACACTTTTTTCTTGGTTTTCACCCTTGGATAAGTGTTTAATGAGTTTTGAAATTTCAGCAAAACTTGGATAACGCCCTCGTTTTTTTCGCTCTTCCACTTCTTTTTTTTGACGTTTCAACAAGTTTTGATATTCCTTTTGACTCAAACGACTCTCTTCAATGAGCTGTTCTCTTGTTTTGGGTGGATTATAGAAATCGACCAAGTAAGAGGCTAAAGCTCGAACCAAAGTCATAGAAGCTTCATCCCAAAATGGATCACTACGGGAGCCAGAGCCTTTGGTGTTATTAAAATAAACCGTCAGCATGCGATTCAAATCATTTTCTGTCTCTATATAGCGAAAAGGATTGAAGCCATCTGAGTTCTTCATATTGACTAAATCTAATACCTTTACTTGGTAGCCATGTTCTAAAAAGAGTTTGCCTGTTTTTTCGGCCAAGTGATCTTTAGGATCCACTACAATATTAGAACTATTCATCTGAATCAGATTGGGTTTCACAAAGCGAAATGTCTTCCCACTTCCTGAACCTCCGATCACCGCAATATTCTTATTTCTATCATATTGGGGTGGTTTTTTATCTAATAATGTCAAACGAACATCTTGTGCTAAGATTGTATCATGAGAAAATTCCTTACCGTAAAAGAGCTTCTTTTCTTTTAGAGTTCCAAAACGGGCGCTCCCATATTCTACTCCTTCTCGGTATTGTTTTTTACCAGTCTCTAAATAGAGATAAACCAGCAACATCATCACAAAACCTAGTAGAAAAAAAGCACTTGATTTTCCAGTAAAAGAAACATTCCATGGTGACTGAAGAACTTCATCTTGACCTTCCATCAGGAGATAAGTCCATTTATCTAGGGTATCTCCAGTATAGGAATCATACAAAAGCGTCAAACGATGAAAAAGATAGCCTAGTAAGATGCCTAACAGTGAGAATAGTAGGAATTTCTTTCCACTGTACATCATCTCACCATCTCTTTCTGTTTGACGGCTCCTTCTTGTCTAAAGGTTATTTGGGATTTAGCCTCATCAATTGCATCGTCTAATGACTTATCCATGGTAAAATCAGCTAATTTCTCCGGATCATTAACCATTTTTTCTAACAGATGGTCTAAATGATTATCTAGAATCGAACGGTCTTTCGTGTAGAAATGCAGAGAATCTCCTTGCCAAGCGATGGCTAAAGGAATCTCTTCTTTTTCTAAAAAAGCTTTAAATTTCTCTATATCAATTGGTTTGTCTAAGAAATCTTTTTTCAGATTAATCGTATCAATCGAATAAGGAGATTGTAGCAATTCTTCTAATTTCTGCACCCCTACCTTATAGGCAGAATCTTGTGCTAAAGCCTGACGTCTAGACCATTCTAGAATCTTTAAAAGACTTTTTACAGTAAATAAAAGACTACGCTCAGCATATTGAACTGCCATTCGTTCCTGTTGTTCAGAGGACATCTGATGCCTCCTTCTTAACAAATAGCAGCTTTCCTTCTTTATAACGATAAGCTATCAATTTCTGACGTTGCTTAATCGACTTGACAACCTGCAGTAGATCTCTCGAATAAGGTTCTCGAAGAGTAACTTCTACTGCTTTCCCATCAAAGATACCAACACGTTTAAATTCAATGTAGTCTTTTTTGAGATGTCCTAAGCCCATACCAAAAGGAAAGTGATGAATCAATTGGATGGTACAACCACCTTTATTTCCCATTTGTTTCAAATCATACAAGTTTACTACCTTCATGATTAACTCCTTTATCTAGTTTGTCGCATCGTTTAAGTCTGGTAACGATAAACTCCGTGTCTGTTAGAAAATTCTCACACACGTCTTGTGCCAGTTGCCCTTCACAGGGAAATACTCTCAGTCCCTACTTACACAGGCACGCTAATCAAGACGGAGTGGATTCAATTTTCAAAGAACAGGTAACTTTATTATAGATAAGAGTAGTTGAAATTTTTATCACATTTTTGGGGTTGATGGGATGCAGTTTACTATTTACCTATTTATAGAAAATATGATTGAAAAAATCTTGAACAATTTTTCAAACCACAATTAAACTAATATTTTTCGGTACAAAAATCTTGACTTAGATATACTAAGTTTGTTTTTTTCACGTTTTTTCATTGTTTTCAATTATTTTCAATAAAAATATTGACAAAAATATTAATTAATGATATTTTTAATAGAAGGAGGAATTAAATATGAACATCTTATTGGTAAACGGATATCAAAAACATGATTTCTGTAAAGGCGAACTTAATTTTAGCTTATACAATATTTTTTTAAATAAATTACGGCATCATCATAATGTACAGCTATCTTCAGTAGAATCATATGATATTATTGATGAAAGAAATAAGTTTTTATGGGCTGACCTAATTATTTTTCAATTCCCAATTTATTGGTTTAATGTTCCAGGGAAATTAAAATTGTATCTTGATAATGTATTTGAATATGGGCAGTTTTACTCATTTGCTGATAAATATGGAACTGGTGGACTCATGAAAGGGAAAGAATATATTATATCTTCAACATGGAATGCACCAGAATATACTTTTAATGATTCCAATGAATTTTTTAATGGTAAAAGTGTAGACGAAATTCTAATATCATTTCATAAAGCAATGGAGTTTTGCGGATTTACACAAAGAGAAACTTTATCATTTCATAATGTAGTAAAGAAACCTAACTTTGAACAATACAAAGCAAAACTAGAACAATACATTGATGACAAAATTAACAAATAATTAGTTTTAATATTAAAAAGGTGAAAATGTTAACAATATTCAACTTTAAAAATAAATTAAGTATTCATGAACAATTAGATCTGTTAAAACTTTTCAATGAAGGAAATGTTAAAACAGAATTAATTATTTCACCAATAATACCTGTTAACGACAATGAATATTCTTTTTCAATTGCTTCGCAAAATATTGCTATCAAGGGTCGAAATGTTGGTGATTTAACTTGTGAACATCTCAATTACTATAATATAAAATATGCATTTATCGGCCATCTAGAACGTCAAAAATTCTTAAATGAAACTAAAGATATCATTCGTTCAAAAATAAAACAGACATTAGTTGGAAATATAACTCCTATTATTTGTTTTGGCAAAGATAAAAATTATATTGCTGAGATACATCAACTTTTATCAGGAATTCAATTTCAAGGTAAAGAAATTATTTTAGCATATGAAATTCTAAGTGCAACATTGAGTGGAAAAAAGGACTACAGTTTAGAAGAAATTTCTAATCATTTAACTATGCTAAAAAGGTATTTGTTCATATCTAGTCAAATATATAATTTTAAATATAAATTAGTATTTGGAGGAGGTGTACAATGTAAAGACATCCCTGAAATTATTAAATTAGGATTTGATGGAGTATTGATTGGAGATCGAACAAATACGTTATTAGAAGTATTTAATTTTTTAAATCAAAAAGAATTTTCCAACTAGTAAAAAATAAAAAAAGGAAAAAGTCATGACAAAAACAATTCTTGTTACAGGTGGAGCTGGCTACATTGGCTCCCATACCGTTAAAGCTCTTTTAAATGCTGGCTACCAGGTGCATGTCCTAGATAATCTCTCTACAGGAAATCGTTCGGCTGTAGATAGTCGTGCTAGCTTTAAACAACTGGATGTTTATGATGCTAACGCCTTAAAGGCTTACTTAGAAGAAAATCAAATTGATGCTGTTCTTCATTGTGCAGGTGAGATTGTTGTGAGCGAAAGTATTGAAAATCCAAGTAAATACTTCACTGCCAATGTTGCTGGTATGAACCAAGTTCTCAAAGTCCTATCTGAAATTGGCATTCAAAAAATCATGTTCTCTTCGACTGCTTCCCTCTATGGTAATAACTGTATTGACAAGCCAGCTACTGAAGATACCCTGCTCGACCCTGTCAATCCTTATGCAGAAACAAAACTGATGGGCGAACGAATGATTTACTGGATGGCCAATCGCTATGATTGGAAATATGTCATTTTCCGTTACTTTAATGTAGCTGGGGCTGAAATGGATGCTTCAAACGGTCTGCGTGTGAAAAATCCAACTCACATCATTCCCAATATCAACAAGACTGCATTGGGACAAAATGATAGCTTGAAAATATTTGGAGATGACTACGATACACGTGACGGTTCATGTATTCGAGATTACATTCATGTCTTGGACCTTGCACAGGCTCATGTTAAAGGAATGAACTACCTATTTCAAGAAAACAGTTCTTCTCAAATCTTTAACTTAGGAACTGAAAAAGGCTATACCGTCAAAGAAATCTTTAAAACTGCTGAAGAATTACTGGATCAAAAAATCCCACACGAAATTGTTGCTCGACGCGCTGGTGACCCAGCCAGCGTCCTAGCAGATGCATCAAAAGCTAAACGATATCTTGACTGGCAAGCTAGCTACTCCCTCGAAGATATTATCTTATCAGATTATCGTTGGCGTGTTAAAGAAGGCAAAAACATTTTGGAGTCATAAATCGTAACCAGCTCTCTGTGAACTACACCTCATGAAACAAGACTGAGTTATATTTACTTAACAAGGTGAGACTGGGCAAAAGTCTTTAAAATTAGAAAACGCATAGTATCAGGTGTTGAAATCCTTGATATTATGCGTTTTATTGTCGAAAAATTTGCTTTGTTTTCTCCTCAAATTGAGTTTTTGTCCAGCCTTACTTTTATTCATAAAATATTCTACACTATTAAATTCATGAGGTAATTTCTCAAAGTAACTTCCACTTTCCTGACCAAAGTGGAAGTTAGCCTAAAACGGATTTTTATGGTGGAATTAAGTGTGAGACGTTTGTGGTAGAAATGAGGCCTACTATGATCAAACATAAACACCTTACCCTTTCAGACCGTAATGATATCCAATTAGGTTTAGAGCGCGGAGAAACCTTCAAATCTATTGGGCAATTTATACTAAAAGACCCAACTACTGTTTCCAAAGAAGTGAAGTGAAGTGAAACGAAACAGACAAGTCCGAGTGTCTACCTGTGATAACCTTCCTTGCTCTCTACTCGATAAGGCTCCCTTTGTCTGTAATGGATGTCCTAAAATATCAGATAAAATAACTTTAAAATATAGAAGATATATATTGACTGTAACTATAATTGATTTAAATTTATAACTTCATCTGCTTGATTCCAAATATCGGGATTATGAGTTGCAATGATGATTAGACGATTTTCATTTTTCATATCTAATAATAATTTCATAATTCCTTGTGAAGTCGTCGGATTGAGTGATGTAGTCATGATTTCAATTTTTTTCTCAAGATGGCCATTTCACCTTTCTTGCCTTAACTGGTTTAAATCGAATCTTATTAATGAGTCTAAGTTCTATTTCTCTACAATCTGTAACGGAGGTATCATTGATTTTAAGGCTTCTTGGAAAGTATTGATTACCTTTTTCATGTGATAATTCTACTGTATAACTGATACCATTACTTAATTTAAAGACTACAAAATAAATATGATCTCTTTTAAATCGGCGACCGACTCTTCTATTCAAAATACCATCAGTTGTATAGAATTTACACTCCATTACATGTAACATTTGATAGAGTAACAAGGTTCCAACTATTTTGAATTTATTTTCGTTGAACCAACCATTATCAGCTTTATTAAGACGTTCCAATGTCCAATCATCTTTTAATCCTTCAAAAATACTCCCTGCATTATTAGTTGGTAAATTAACATGATGTTCTCTAGATAATCCTAAAAGATGAGGAATGGAGGAATTTGGGACTGATAGAATAATTTCAGGACAGTTCTCCATATTTGTCTGATAAATATATTTGTACTGAGAAACATTTTTCTCAATAGTATTGGCCAAGCAATCCATCTTAACATTGAGAATATCAATCTTTCCATCAAAAGTCTTTAGCCATTCCAAAGTATAAGTCATTTGAATTTTCTCCTAAAAAAGAGAAGGAAGCTCCTGCTTCCTTCTCTCCCACGTATTGAGTTTCACCTCACGCTAGATATGCCCTATCTGTTCCTCAAGGGTAGGCAGTCCTGCTATTCTTTTTCTCAACAAACAGTCTGAACTGAGAGCGGAGCCCACAGGCGGGTGCAGACCATATCCACTAGCCCACAAGTAATTATATCATTTAATTACCTTCATTATACGCAATTAGTCCATATTTGTCAACAATTACATTCATTATGAATATCTAAATAAATCAGGCCACCTATTTTAAAAAAGCAGCAAGCTATAAACTAATAGGTTCCACACTAAATGTAGCCCCATACTACCCCATAAGTCCGATTTATAGCGTACCATTCCTAAAAACATTCCCAATGAAACATACAAACACCAAGCTAGAATGGTTCCTGGATGATGAGCTAAGGCGAACAAAACACTTGTCAAAGCAACTCTAATATCTAATTTTCTAACCAAGTTCCATAAAATTTCTCTATACAGAAATTCTTCAACCATACTCGCATTGATTAAAAACAATAAAAATGAAAAACAAGGAACTTGATATTGAAGCCCAATTAAGTTTGCTTGATTCGTGGTTCCTTGAGCATGGATTAGGCTAAAACATAGACTTATAATCAGTAGGCTAGCTAATCCAATACCAAGCCATTTCATCCTAGATTTCATATCGATTTTATGCGCTTGTTTACGTTGACCATACATCCATAAAAAAGAAATGAGCGATGCACAATAGAAAATCTGTAGTATAGTTAACTCACCGATACAAAGCAATTTCAGTAAGTATAGTGATACCAATAGGACATTTACTTGTTGGAATATATAAACTGGAATTATTCTTTTCATAGTTACCTCCGAAATAAATCTTCATAATCTAAATCTAATACCTGCACAATCCTTTCTACCCATGGACTTTGAGGCATTCGTTGTTCCATCTTATAGTGGCGAATCTTTTGATACAAACGATTCAATTCACTTGGATAGTGAAACTCTCCCGCAAACATTTTTCTGGTTAACTCAATCCAGCTAATATTTCTTTCAGCCAAAATAATGGACAAGTTCTCCCAAAATCGTTCAGCCATATTGCTTCTCCTTTAGTTAGATAAATAATGTGTTTGTGCCATGTAAATCAATTGTTTCGTGTCTCTTGGCAATAAAGCTCTAGCCTCTTCCAAATTCAGATTTGGATAGACTCGCTTATTTGAAACCGCAAGAGGAAGTCTGATGGTTAGTTCAGGATTTTTTAAAATCATCTCAACGAAATCCGTTAATCTTAGATTGTCACGGTTCTTAAATCGTAATAAATTGGGAGATAAAAACTCAAAACAATCTGAAGAATAGCTCATCAGCTCAATTAATTTGTCCTTTGTCATCTCAGAAACTGAATGACAAGATACCTCGATGCCATAGTTTTGGAAGAAGTCTAAAAGAAGTTGATTTCTTTGGATATTTTTACTTAGATAGAGATCAATCATGGGAGACCTCCAACAAATTTGGTTCCATTTGATATTCTGAGACGACTAAGGAATCTAATAAATTTGCGAAGTTAATCGGTTTCTTGGCTTCATCATAAGCTTTTACAGTTACTTGAGTTGTAAGTATTCCCTCTTTTCCCTCGGCTCGATAACCTTGTCCATATAAAACAAAAACAAGATTCTGATTATCATCTACAAAGGCATCAGCTCCGTTCTTTATATCCTGACTTTCAAGGAATTCCATAACGTTTTGAAGATAGGATTCATAAAATAGTGGGTAATTATTTTTTTTATGGTAATCATCTAAAAATGTCACCTCAAACTCACATGGATAATTAGGCATTAAAAATATTTGTTCATCCAGCTGTTTGATTTCTGCATCATGTAATTCTGTTTCTAATTCATCACAATCTAGTATTGATTCTTTATTTAATGCTTTCATCTTTTTCCTCTATTTCTTTTAATTTCTTTGCGATTGCGGCAATCACAGGAACGGTTACACTATTACCAGCTTGTTTATAGAGCTGACTATTACTAGAGACTTTTCTAGCAGCTTCAAAAGCCCAATCAGGAAATCCCTGCAAGCGAAAACACTCTTTAGGAGTGATTCGTCGAATTCTCAGACGGTAAAATTGTCCATCTATTAATACACCGGCTACATGATAAACTTGTTTATCTTCTCCTTCATAGCTAGCAACTACTACTCCCATTTGTCCACTAGTTGTTAACGTATTAGCTATACCTTTTCCAACTCTACCACGACGATACTGTGAACTTGGTCTTTCTAAATTGATTGAATCTCCAATCTCTGCTTGTGCATATCCTTTTTTAGTTGCCTCCCGGACTTTTAAAAATTGGATTGGTTCTGGAATCAGTATTTTGGGGATTTTATCTCCACCTTGCATCGTAGTCAGTGTTGGAGATAAGCCCTCACTTCCATAGACGCGACCGGTCTCCTTAAAGCTAGTTGGTAAATCTCCAACAACGATAATACCATGGCGATCCTGAGTATTTAAAGTAAACATCGTCTCTTGGTTTTCCTTAAAGCGTCTCCCATTTTGTCTCTTGTCTAATCTGTCTGGTGTCATACAAGGAATCGCAATCTTAAATCCTTCTCCTTTCCCACGAACTAAGGTTGGCGCAAGACCTTCTGAATAATAGACTTTACCACTCATTCCACTTTTTGATGGATTCAAGTTTCCTAGTGCTTTTAAAGTCTCAGAGTTAGTTTCTTGACCTTCTCGTCTGAAAGGAAATAGGAGTCGGGTACCTTTCTTTCTAGAATGTCCGATAATAAACACCCTCTCTCTGTTTTGGGGAACGCCAAAATCCTTACTGTTAAGCACCTGCCACTCAACATCAAACCCCAACTCATCAAGCGTGGTAAGGATTGTGGTGAACGTCCGTCCCTTATCGTGATTGAGTAGGCCTTTAACATTTTCAAGAAAAAGAAAACGTGGTTGGATTTGTTTGGCCGCCCGAGCAATTTCAAAGAACAAAGTACCTCTAATATCTTCAAATCCCAATCGTCTTCCTGCGATTGAAAATGCTTGACAAGGGAATCCCCCACAGATGACATCGACTTTCCCTCTAAGTTTTTTAAATTCATCATCTGAAACATCTCGTATGTCATGAAATTCAATTTCTCCTTCCGTTTGAAAAATGGACTTATAAGATTCTCTAGCAAATTTATCAATCTCACAAAATCCAATACACTCATGTCCGACACTTTCCATTCCTAGTCGAAAACCCCCGATACCTGAAAATAAATCAATAAATCTCATTTCTTGATCACCCCTTTCTTATCGACTACCATTGTCAGAACTGTCACTCCACTTGAAATGACAATAAGCATAACTAATATCCACTCGATTGGCGACATTTAACCACCTCCTTTTCTAACACGGTTATTCCAAACAGAATACAGGCCATTAAACACAAATTCAGCAAGTACTTCCGCTCGTCTAACAAAGCGAACATTGTCAAGAGCATACTGATAGATTCTCTCAAAATCAGTCATAGCAATTTCACTGGCTGTTTCAGAAAAACCCTCTCGTCTAAATTGATCTTGTACCAATCCCCAAATATAATCTCGATCATATTTTGTGACCTTTTCTACTTTTCTTTTCAAGATAGGTTGAGTATTCCTATCCTCCTCATTCTCAATAAATAAAGAATCAGTCTCACTAACTTCAGTCTCACTAACTTCAGTCTCACTAGGGGCTGAATATGAGACGGGGGCCGTTTCATTTTCAACCTGGCCTAGTCTTTTTTTGACACTAGGCCTGTTTGAATTACCTACCGGGGTAGAAGACAATTCCCCTAAATAAATCTTATTAGCTAGCCTTCCTTTCTCACTTGAAGACTGTTGGACTTCATCAATTAAGTCATATTCTTTAAGAGTTTTTTTGATGGACAGTAATTTTGACTTCGAACAACCTAACAGCCTCATCAGTTTAGAATTAGAAAATACTAAATAAACCGCTCCTTCTTCATCTATCCAACCACGACTGAGAGATAATTCTAAACGATCTTTTAAAATAGAATAAGCCACCTTTACTTCTAGTTTCATATCCATATATTTCTCATCCTCAAAAAGAATTTTAGGTAATTTATAATACCGTTCTGAAGTTTGGTATTGATTTGCGGTTATTCGTTTCATAGCGCTCCTCCAAGTTCTTTGAGTATTAAATCCCCACTTGATTCCAATCGAACCAAGCCACTTTTTTCTAATTCAGCCATACGAGAGATGGCTTCAACAATATCAATTCTCATTTCACGTACTAAAAATGAAATGACAATATAGCGTGATGATTGTAATTCTTTTGTCATTTTCCCTCCTGAAAATAAAAAAACGGAAAGATTGTGAAATTCCTTTCCGTAACATAATAAATATTTGAACACCAAACTCAACACCAAAAAAATGTTTTTATTGATGATTATTGCTCAATCAAGCACATATAACAATGTGAAGAATTAAAATCTAAACCAATAAAAACCCTTGAATTTCAAGGGTTTTAAGCATTTATTCTACTTCACAATGTTTTATTATTTTAAATCTTCTAGACCAACCATTGAATAGTAGCCATAATATATCTCCTTCGGGTTGAAAAAATTGTAAAAACGTTTTCTTTCTTGCCTTATATTCTATCATAAATTACTCTTTTTTGCATAAGCTTTTGTCTAGAAAAGCTACTTTATTAAGAAAAATTGAATGCAATCTCATTTTTTGATATATTAACCTCCGAAAAATAGTCATCTCTAATCCATGAGATTATTAAATATAAACTTAGTAGTATTCTCTTGCAATTAAGTTAATTATTCAGCTGATAAAATAGCTTTTAGAAGTACTATTAAAATAGCCATAATTTTATTTATGAAACTAACGTGTAATAATCTGATAGAAATAAAATTAGAGAAGACATTCATGTCCTCTCCATCAACTTTTAATCACTCATCAAATAATTTCTCCAACTGTCTGGTTGCTGATTCAATCTCGTAGCCATTTTCATCTATCAGCTGTTTCACCTTTTCTGTATCAAGCTCTCGATGATTTCTGACCGACAAAATCTTATCTGCCCATTTTTCAAGAGAATCTTTCAAAGACAGGCTGTTGTCATAGTTATCTAGTATTCTTGCATCTGGTAGATGATTTGCTGTTACAACAGGCAATCCATTTGCCTGAGCTTCAATGAGTACAATTGGCAATCCTTCAAAATGAGATGGGAAGAAGAAAACGTCTAGAAGATTTAGCATTTTTCCGACATTAGTGGTCAAGCCTGTAAAAATGACTTTGTCTACTACTCCATATTCTTTTGCCACATTTTCTAAAAATGCAGTATCTCCTCTTCCAATAAATACTAGACGAGAATTTGGTTCTTTTTTGACGATTTCAGAAAAGACCTTAACACAAAAACTTTGATTTTTTTGTTTTTCATATAAACGGGACACTTGCCCAATGACCAAACAATTTTCAGGGATCTGATACTCCTTTCGAAGTTGGGCTTGCATTTCTTGATCATATAAAAATTTCTCAACTTCAATGGCATTATGAATAACTAAGGCCTTTTTTCGTTCTTGACCATGATAAAAATGGTTCAATGCTTCTGTTCCGCAGGCCCAATAATCTGTCGCATATTTGCCGACAAAAAATCGATTGACTGGATGAATAAAGCGATAAAATTTATCTGCTGTAGCACAATGTCCATGAACGATTCTTTTTTCTATCCCATATTTCTTTGCCAATTTTAAAAATTCTAAATGTGTCAAGCCATTTTGATTGGACCATACAATATCATAACGATGAGCATTTTTCTTAAAAAAATCATCCCATTCTTTTAAGGCTTGCTGGATATGAGGTCTTAACTTGGGGATTCTATGAACGACTAGAGGATTGCGACAAAGCTTTTTAAAATGATCACTAAATTCAACATCTTCAGGACCTTGTAGTAAAAATTCTAGTTCAAATTCAGAGGTATCAATATGGTTATAAAAATCTAGAACAATTTTTTCCAAGCCACCAACATCTGGAACCAGACCACAAACCAATATTCTTTTCATTGATTTCTCCTTATTTTTTTAACTTTAACACTTTTTGAATCATGAATATAATTTGTTTTCCACCTTCATGATTTCTAAATAGGAAAACGTAGACACCCAATACTGTCAAATAAAGAACGATTTTGATTGCCAAACTGAGAATGAAATCTAGCTGAGTTAAGAGGTAGTTATCCAGTAAACTCAAAAGTAGGATACTCATCCCTACAACTGAGAAATCTTGTAACAATGTTTTAAAAAAGTCCTTTGAGGAAGCTTTCAATCCATACTTAAAGGCGCTATAGGGTTCATACCATGTACAGGTCAAGACTGTTGAACAAATCGTACCCAATAAAATTCCAGATACCCCTAAATCTAAAATCACTAAAAAGTAGAGTGAAAGGGAAATATTTAATAAAATCTCGACGATAACTTTTTTATTTTGCTCATAACTTAAGCCATAGACTGAAATCAACGTTAGAATCGGTCTTCTATAAAAAGTTAGGAAAAAATGAAGGACAATCAAAATCTCAACTGTACGATTAAATGAAAAACTCTCACCTAACCAGATAGTCATAAATGGATGAATGAACATTAAATAGCCTAAGCTAGCAAAATAAATCAGGCTAAAAGCAATAAATTGGAATTTTTTTAGGAATTTAACCATATCTGCTACTGTCGTAGATTCCGAATGGACTAAGTTACCTACGGAAGAAACAACTGAATTAATCATAGTATTTAAAATCAGTGAAATAAATCCTAAAACATAGGTATAATTCCCATAAATACCTATAGCTGCTAAGCTGACAAAACTTGCCATTAGAATACTATCTGTTTGAAAAACAATCGTTTCTCCAATACTACCGACTATATTTCCTTTGATATTTCGGATGAATTTCCCTTTTTCCTCCTGATTAATGGGTGTTATCTCATTCTTAAACAAGTAACTATACAATCTATCTACAATCCCCGACATGATGATATTCCCTATAAAATTCATCATGATACTGATCAATAGATAAAAGATATAATTTTGGGTAAAGAATAAAATTCCGATTTGCAAGCATACACGAAGCGTATTTAATCCAAAGTCAATCAAAGTCATCACATAATTACGCTGATCGACATAAAGTAAGGTTCGTTTATAGGAGAAAAAATAGCTTGAAGCAGAATTAAATACAAAGAGGAAAAAAATCAAATATACTTCACTATTTACCGTATAATCCTTTATCATATAAGGAAGAAATAAAGAAAGTATAGCGCCCAGTATAAAAATAGAAAAGCCAATGATTCTATATAATTTTTTGAAGAGAATCATAAAGGCATTGATTTTTCCATGTTCTTCTCTGTCTAAGGGTCCATATAGTGCATAGCTCATGGCTCCAGCAACCCCTAATTCTGCCAAAGACAGGATAGAAACTAAGCTAGACAAATAATTGTTTAATCCTAGATAGGTTACCCCAAGTAAATTGATAAAAATAGTTCGATTGATAAAGCCAAGAAGGACTTGAAAAGGTTGCAATGCCAGGGCAATACTCGTATTTAAGGTGGCAAATTCTGTTCTACTTTTTTTCGTGTATTTCATCTATTCCTTTAATTTTCCTTGTAAAAGTTGATCGAGATAACTTCCTGGAAGGACTTCTTCTTTCTTGATTTTATAAGTCGTTTTCAAAATCGGTGTTGTTTTTAACACTTCTTCCCATTCTTTTTCATCAAAAAGATCATGGGCATGGTCTCTTAAAAACCAAACACGCTCAGCTGGTGCTAGAATAGGTAATCTATCCACTAAGTTTTCAAAATAAGGATTGCACTGATATTCGGACAAAATAAAATAATCCATCATCAGGTAATGAATAAAAACTGGGTATTTACGAACATAGTAAAGATATAAATCCCGAATATGTTTAAAATAAGTGTTGCCATTTTTTCCTGCTAGAAAGAAACCTGCCCATTTAAAGTCACCAACAGTTCGTTCCATTTGATTTGTTCGTATAGGTGGATGATTCAGAGTAAAAAAGTCCCCTTCAAACATTTCTAAAGTTGCATAGGGAGATACAAATAAGGTTGCATCCATCCAAATGCCACCATATTGGTATAAGAGACTAAAACGAATAATATCTGAATAATGCGCAGCTGATAATTCTTTTTTCTTGTATTTTTCGGTGATGTCTCTTGGAATATTGATGAAATCCGCCAGATTTTCATCCGTCAACAAGTAGAATTCACAGTCATTTCTTTTAGCGAAGTCTTTTATGGTCTTCATTGAAGCCTGGACTGTCTCAGGCATTTGAGCTTCTCCCTGTTGCCACATTGTCCAAATCATTTTTGGAAATTCCGTTACTACTTCTTCTTTTTCATCCATCAAATCATCTATTTGAGCTTCTTTTCGTAATTTCAGCACAAAATCCAAAAGAATCTTTTTACGAAAATCATAGTACTTCGTCTCAGACTGTTGCGCAAGATAATAAGCTAGAGTTGGATTAAGACCATAATATTTTAGAATTGTATGATAGCGAGTGATTTTTTCTTGTAAGGTTTGGAATTTCATAAACGCTAAAATTTCCTTTCACATTTTTCTAAAGCTGTTTTTAGAAAATATCCGTTACGAAGTTTCTCTCCTACTATTTTACTATTTTTAATCAGCTCTTGAAAATCTTCTTCATCAATCGAGTTTAAACAATCTGCAATTTCAAATAATGAATCAACAAGTATTCCACAATGGTTTTTTCTTACAAAATCCGCTAAAGCAGATTGGCTCCATACAATAATCGGAAAACCAGATGCTAAATATAGAGAAGCTTTATGTGGGTTATTCATCTTTAAATACTCTCCATACATCCCACTACAAGTATGGGGGCTATCTCCATCCCATACTAACCCAAAACCGCCATGCAAGTGATTAGGGAGTTCATTAGGAGCAAAAGCACCTTGATAATGAACGTTGTGAGGAAGATTCTCCTCTTCAAAGTTAATGCCATAAATAGAAAAATCTGGTTTTTCGGGGAATTGTCGAGCATATTTTGTTTTTCGAATATCGAAATTTCCAGCAACTATGACCGTATTTTTCTCATAAGTTTTCTTCTCTTTATAATGTGGAATCAAATAGTCAAATATCTCTAAGGAAACAATCTTCTCTTCCGGTATTCCTAATCGTACAAGTTCTGCTTTCATCTTTTCATTATGAGCGATAATACCGTCGACTTTTTCAAGGACTGTTTTATTTTGTAAAAAATGTATAATAGAGTACTTGAAATCTGTAAATGACTTGATTTTTTTGTTTCTCAGGGACTCGATATCATGAATCAGCAAATAAGCTTTGAATGTTCTATTTTTCAAAAATCTCGTAAAAATTTGTTTTTTTAAGGTATGCCATAATAACGGAAATTGAAGAACTAACACATCATTTTTTGTCAAAGTGATGGGATTTGAATCATTATTTAGGGAAAAAGGTTGATATCCTGCTTCTACCATTATTTTTTCAGCATCTAATCTTGCCTTAGATCCTGCATGTTTAGCTTCTGCGTAAAATTCTTTTAAGTAATAATTCATACTACTTCAACCCTCTCCAAAATCTTTTTACAATATATTTTTCGAATCTCCATTGAATGGCTCCAACAACTCTTGAAATAAAGACAATCTTTTTGGGGAATAATCGATATGCTCGCATTAATAATGATTGACTTGAACTTTTAGCGTAACGATTCAGATACTCGACATATTTTTCTTGATAGGGATTTCCCTCAAATATGCGATAGTCGACAACGTGCATCAAAACTAAATGGAATAAGCGACGATGTACGTATGGAAGTGAGTCAGCATTTCCTTCATATAGTTGCTCCACTTTATCACAAATAGTAAACAAATCCAAATTTTTCAAACTAAATTCGCGATTCATAATACTACCAGAACGCACGCGATAATAGTATCCTATATAATCAATTTTCACCATTTTATGTATCTGTTTTAAGATTCCCATTCCGCCATACACATCTTCATAAAATAGACCTTCTAAAAATGGGAAATTGACAATCACTTGTCTTCGAAAAAGTTTAGCGACTGCATTCAAACGGACAATATTATCTTTACATAAAGAGACTAAAGCTTCTTGGGCATTTCCTTGAAAAATAATTTTGACATTCTCGGGAGAAGGGATTTCTATTTCTTTTTGATCATTTGTATACCAACATTCTACGATGTCCACTTCTTCTGAAGTCATGTGCTTTAATAATTGCTCCAACATATCGTCTTTAATGATATCATCACTGTCTACAAAAGTGATAAATTCGCCTTTAGATTCAGTCATACCACGATTACGAGCGCCACTTAATCCTTTATTTTCTTGATTGATTAAGTGAAAACGAGGATCTTGTTTACAATATCTCTCACAAATTTCTTGTGAATGATCCGTAGAACCATCGTTAACAAGTATTACTTCAATATTGCTATAAGTTTGACATTGAATACTATCTAAACATTCTTCCAGATACTCTTCAACATTGAAAACTGGCACAATGACACTTATCATAAATAGGCTCCTATTAAATTTTCCATTTTTTTCGAATATCTAAATATCTTAAATACAGAGGATAATATAAACTAAAAAAATATTTTGATGAATAACTATACCATCTTAATAGTTTACTAGATTTAAAAATATCTGATGATTTCTTAGCTATTTCGGCATATTTATGAATCTCATCAACATATAACTGATAATATGGATGTCCAACTCTTATGTTATACTTTTTAAAATGTCCAATACCGACTAAAAATAACATATTCCCTACATAAGGTAACCAATTATCTTCTCGAAAATCCTCTAATAATTTTTCGCCAACCTTAAAAATATCAAGATTCTTTTCTGAATATTTCTGATTCATTGTACTAGAAGTATGATATCTATAATAATAACCAATATAGTCAATTTTTCTCATTTTATGAATATATTTTAAAGAGACGATTCCAGTATAAAAATCTTCATAAATTAAATTTTCTAAAAACGGAACTTTCTCCACTATTTCACGACGATAGAGTTTTGCGACAGGGCTCCAACTTACCCCGTGATGAAAGCATTGATATAAGGCTTCATTTGAATCCAATTCTTTAACATGAATATCTTTTTTTTCTTCATTTAAACGTTGAATATCTTCAGTTCTATCACATTCTACGATATCAATTCCATTAGACATATACTTCATTAGTTGTTCTAACAGACCAAGACTTACAACATCATCACTATCAACAAACATGATGTATTCGCCAATAGATTCTTTCACACCACGATTTCTGGCTACACTTTGACCTTGATTTTTTTGATTGATCAATCGAAAACGCTTATCTGTTTGGCAAAAATGCTCACAAATAGCTTGGGAGCCATCTGTAGATCCATCATTCACTAAAATAACTTCAAAAGTCGTGAAAGTTTGCTGCCCTACACTCTCTAAACATTCTTTCAGATATTCTTCCACGTTATAAACTGGAACGATTATACTAATCATTATTGTTCATAATCTCCTTCAGTTATAGTTTGTGAATCAACATTTTAAAATTATTCCATATTTTATCAATAAACTGATATACTGGATGAGTAATTATTGTAAAATATTTAGGTGCCATTAAATAAAGTCTTAGTAAATGGTATTTACAAACAACTTCTTGAGATTGCTTTGCGATAAAAGCACACTCTCTGATAAAATTTTCATATACATCAACATATGGGCTCTTCCTCGTAATTCCATCTCTTTGATAATGGCTAAGTCCAAGATAAAACATAAAGTATCCAATATACGGTAATAAATATCCATCATCTTGGAAAGATTCGATTAATTTATTTCCAACCATTAAAATATCTAAATTTTTCTCATTAAATGCTTGGGTCATAGTACTATTAGGACGGACACGGTAATAATAACCTGCTAAATCAACGACAATTATTTTTCGAATATGTTTTAAATAATTGATTCCTGTATAGAGATCTTCGTAAATATACCCTTCTAAAAATGGAACCTTTTCAACAATTTCTCTTCTATATAGTTTGGTAAAGACACAATACTTTACTTCTTTATAGCTAATACAATTAAGAATTGCTTTTGTTGATTTTCCTTCAAAGATTACTTGAATCGGTCTATTATTCTGTAATTCTTCTTTAATTTTAGTACTTTTGCACTCTACGATATCCACATCAGCCTTCATATAGGATAATAATACTTTTAGTATATTTGCTTTAATGACATCATCACTATCGACAAACATGATGTATTCGCCCATGGATTCTTTCACACCACGATTTCTGGCTACACTTTGACCTTGATTTTTTTGATTGATCAATCGGAAGCGATTATCTGTTTGGCAAAAATACTCACAAATCGCTTGGGAGCCATCTGTAGAACCATCATTGACTAATATGACTTCAATATTTTGATAGGTTTGCTTTCGAATACTCTCTAGACATTCTTCCAGATATTCTTCCACGTTATAAACTGGAACGATTACGCTAATCATTTTCCTCTTTCCTTCTTGAATGATGTTACTTCATTCCTCTATCTTGTCTTCCTTAACGCCATTTTTCCATTTCCATATAGAGTGATAGAAAGGAAATAGGATGGTGTTGTAATATCTTGGACACAGCTTATAAAGTCTAATCATACGCGAACTTTTGGCTACCTCAGGATTTTTCTTGGTGATAGTTACATAGTCGGCCAATTTCTGATTATAGATATCTGCATATGGATTTCCTTTTTGAATATAGTCTTGATAATGCATGGTCGCTACATGCACTAGGTATTTACCAATATAAGGAAGAAGTTCTTCCCTATCAGAATACAAGTCTATCAATTGGTCACTGACTGTAAATACATCTAGATTTTTCTCGGTAAATGTTCTATGCATGGTACTAGTCGCATGTTGACGGTAATAATAGCCTACATAATCGATTTTAACAATCTTTCTGATATATTTAAGCATGCCAATGCCACTATAAATATCTTCAAAAATGAGTCCTTCTAAGTAAGGAATAGCTTCAACAATAGCTCTTCTATAGAGCTTTGTGACTGGATTGACGCTTAGTAGGTGGTTGGGGACAACTTGCACTGCCTCTTCAGAATTTCCCTCAAAAAGAATCTTTATCTCTTGAGATTTTCCAGCCAAGAAATCCTTTTTCTGTATGGTAAATTGACTTTCCACAATATCGACGTTGTCACTCATATAGTGCATCAAGGTTTCTAAATAATTTGCTAGGATCATGTCATCACTATCTACAAAAGCAATGAATTCTCCTTTTGAAGCTGCTACACCCGTATTTCGTGCCACACTTTGGCCTTGGTTGCCTTGATTGATTAATCGGAAACGCTTATCTGTTTGGCAATAACGCTCACAAATATCTTGGGAGCCATCTGTTGAACCATCATTGACTAAAATGACTTCAAGGTCTGTGTAAGCTTGGTTTTGAATGCTGTCTAAACATTCTTCTAGATAAGTTTCCACATTATAAACCGGTATGATTACACTAATCATTCTTTATCCTAACCTTATTTCCTTAATCCAATTTCATCCAAAAGTGTCTTTGTAAAATCTTTTTGAATGGCATTAACCTTGTTATTAACTTTTTTTCGTTCGTCAATATAAGGATCTTCAGATTTCATGACACTCTCTAGAAATTCTAATAAATCATGCGAATCACGAATGACACTTCCCACCATTAAACTCTTCACATCTTCAAACACAAAGCCTCTTTTTTCTTTGTATTCCTCATAATCATTAATGGTAAATGCTACGGGTCTATTTAATAAATAATAGTCTAAAAATACTGAAGAATAATCTGTAATTAATGCGCTGGTTGTGCCCAAAAAGGTATATAAAGTCCCATACTGCTCACTGATGATATCTTCTGTCAATAGATGAATCGTCGAAGCATTCATTTCGAATTTCAACTGAGATTCCTCAAGAGGATGGAGTTTAATATAAAGTTGATAGCCATAGTTTGAAAGTAGTTCTTCAATGTTTTGAAAATCCTCTTCTTCTAAAGAAAATATCAATGCAGCTTGGCTATCATGATAGTTTTTAGAATTACGGTAGGTTGGCATCCAGATGATTTTCTTCTCCTCTTTCTCTTTAAAGAGCTCATCATTTCGAATATTGCCAACAAGAAGCATCTGCTCGTCCTTAGCATTAAAGGCTGCTTTCATGATTGGAGTAAATAAATCTGAAGAGGAGACTAATTTTGTAAAGAAATTATAGTCAATCTTTTCCATGCTAACTTCAAGATTCCCAATTTTTTTCAAGGGCATTCCATGCCACAAGTTGACAACCATCTGGTTTGGTGCAGGTTTAATAGGATACTTACCAAAAGAATAGAAAAAATATTTAGATGTTAAAAAATAAAAGAAACCTCGATAAATTGAAACATACTTTACATCATGTTCTTTTTCTAAATGATAAAAATCATTTGAAGCACAAACAATTTCATAAGTTTCCTGATAGTCATTATCCACTAAATAGTGATAGAGGGTTCTAAGATTATCTCTAAACCCCCAATTAGAATAGAGAACAATTCTGTTCCTTTTCTTGGGAATCATTTTATTTATTTTATAAGTAAAATCACTTACTTTGAACAGTAAGGGTTTTAAATAGTTGAACATTCTCTTTTTAAACCTTGCTTATAAATTTCTTTTAAATTTTGAACATTTTCTTCAATATCAAACTGCTTTAGGTGTTCATTTAGCTGTCGTTGTTTCTTCTTGATAGTCGCCTTTTTTATGTAGTTTACCCATTTAGCCTTATCTAGAGGCATGGCTGTGCAAAGTTCACTAACGATCTGAGTTGTTGGATCAATCGTTTCATTCATGAGAATATCGACTCCAGAACACTGAGCCTCTACAAGCACAATTGGGAAACCTTCATACAAAGAAGGAAAGGCAAAGATATCAAAGGTTGAATAAAACTTATGAACATCCTCTCTTTTTCCTGTGAAGATGATATTCTTCATTTCCTTACTTTTCTCTTCTAAAATGGCACGATCTGGACCTTCACCAACAAATACAAAGGTAACGTCAGGTAATTCTTTAGCAATTTCAATCAAAAAACTCTGATTTTTGAAGGGATTTAAAATCCCAATCATCCCTACTATTTTTTGATGTTCAGCTATATGAAACTCTTTGCGAATTTCTTCTCGAAAAGTTGGAGAAAACTGATACTTATCGATGTCAATTGCATTTGGAAGGATTTGAAAGGATTTCTTTCCAAATATCTTCAGTCCAGCTAATTGGCCACAAGAGATTCGATGGGTCGCATTTTTCAAAGCCAAAAAGACCAAAAATCGATTGCGAATACTTTTTAACCAAGTATCTGAAAATTGGCTACTATGATTGTGGTAAATCCTAACTGGGACACCATTTTTTCGAGCATAGTAATTATGTATAAAAGCAGTTATAGGATTATGAACATGGAGAATGTCAATTTTATTAGTTTCATAAAAGTGTCGGCATTCTCTCGCATAGGCGAATAGTTTAGAAATCTTTAGGGCTGGAAATACAATGCGTTTGATTTCTTTTTCATCTAGATATTGATTAAATGGGAAATGAGCGTCACCATTTGATTCGCCAACCATATATTCAAACTCTTGATCATCAGTTGGGATATGATTCTTTATAAAACTTTGTACCCCGCTCATGGTATTCCTTACACCACCGGTTACATGTATGACCTGATATTTCATCCTAGTTCCCTTGATTCAAATCATTTTTTATCTTAGTTGTTGAAATTTCTTTTGTTCGTGATAGGTAAACAACCTCTATTCCAAAATCAGTTAAATAATCAAATTTCCCCTGCCAGTCATCTCCAATGACAAACACATCAGCATGATACTTTTCTATGTCTGAGATTTTTTGATCCCAATTTTCTTCTGGTATGACAAGATCCACATATCTGATAGCCTCTAATAGCGATTTTCTTTTTTCGTAATCAAAATAACATTCTTTATTTTTTTCTATCTTATTAAATTCATTGGTAGAAAGGGCGACTATGAGATAATCTCCCAAAGCTTTTGCCCTTTTTAAGAGATTAATATGGCCGTAATGCAATAAATCAAATGTTCCGTATGTAATGACTCTCTTCATATCTTTTTAACCACCTCTACTTCTTCTCTCATTTTTTTCTTATAGACCCATTTCCTAACTGAATTTGGAAGAATTCGAACCGCATTACGAAGGAAAATATTTCTAAGAAATTCTGCTAGACTAATGTCTCTTCTACGATAAAAATCTAATTGGAGCATAAAGTCCGTCTTTACATACAAGAAACCGCCTCTCCGCAGATAGCTAGAATCGTTAGTCTGCATGACTACTAAAGGTTCCTGGATATTCAAAAAATCCTTAGTTGGATTATCGTGTAATAACCTCATTGTGAGATCATAATCCTCTAAGTAACGAAATTCACGATAATTACCAGACTTTAAAATATACTCTTTTTTCATCATACTTGATG
The DNA here is from genome assembly GCF_905187535.1 of Streptococcus mitis. Classification (GTDB taxonomy): domain Bacteria; phylum Bacillota; class Bacilli; order Lactobacillales; family Streptococcaceae; genus Streptococcus; species Streptococcus mitis_BS. Next base: position 48,247 of record NZ_CAJJIE010000033.1, on the reverse strand, counting down.
GATTATTAAAAGGATTTCTCATTTTCGAATATTGACGAATTTCGGCTGTAGTTTCTGGTACTTTCTTTAAGGCGGTAAACTCTGTATTTTTCTCTAGGATATTGGAACCAACCATGATGAGGTTGGGATTTTTTTCAAAGGCTGCTATTTGCTTCTCAAACCTTGTTTCTAGAGAATAGTCATCACTGTCCATTCTTGCAATGAATTCTGTTTGACATTGATTAACTCCAAAGAGGGAAGCTGGTCCTGAGCCTAAGTTTTCAGGTAAATGGAAAACCTTTAAAATCGGAATTTTTCTCTGTAACTTTTGGATTTCTATTTCTAACTCTTTAGTCAATTCGCCATCACAAACTAAAATGATTTCTGTCGGTTTAAGGGTCTGTTGATAAGAACTTAGTAAACTTTTCCTTAAATTTCTAGGAGTTTCTTTTTTATAGACTGTCGTTAGAACTGAAAATTTCATTTTATAACTCCTAAACCTAATTTCCAAATAACCAATCTACAATAACTGAACGGTAGGGAACGACATGGTACCAGTCAGCTTTAAAATAAACAATGACTAGAAAGATTGCAGCATAAACCAATATCATCAAATAAAATAAAATCCATTGAACTTTTTTGTCACCTATTTTAGATAAAATCATAGGGATATATAGGCAAATAAAGGGGGTAAAATAGTGTGCGAATCTGCCAAAAAGACTTGTTTGCAAAGTTGACGCAGTAAATAAAAAGGAGATAAAGAACAAAGTTCTTATAAATTCTTCTTCAGTCGATAATTTCTGTTTTCTAATCACTAATTCACCAAAGACCAGAACGATACCATACCAAATTGTTAAAAATACAGGTGCCCATTTATTGCTTTCCAAAAACCATGATGATTCCAGATAGGAAGTATACTGGGGAAAGAAAGAAATAAAGATAGTTGCAATTTGTTTGATAAAAGGTAAGATGATTAGAAATACAAGAAACACAAATTGATATATTCTTTTGTTTAAAACGATTTTTTTAAGAGGGAAAAACAAGAGGCAGACGATACCAGATGTATGAAATAAGGGAGTTAGTAAGATAAATACCCATGCTAAAATCTTCTTGTTTTTTACTACGTAGTGAAACCCTAAAAAACTTAAAGCGATTGCTAGACCTTGCCTGATATTTGATAAAGAATAAAAAAAGAGTCCTAACGAGCTGAAGTAAATCAGTAAACTCATGTAAACATTTTTAGAATGCTTATAAAGAACAAAAAACCAACTTAATAAGGTCAGAAATGCAAATACGAATAAGAGGAATGGATAATGATCACTGAAGTTTCTTAGAAAAATAGTGAACAGTAAGTACCCAATTTCAAATCGAGAACTAAATAAATGTGATAAATCTGGAATCTGAATATTATTTGATTCAAAAATATGGATATAAGTTCCTAAATCTCCACCTACACTAGAAGTACGAAAACCTGCAATGATTAAAAAAAAGAAAAAAGTCGGAAGAACAAGGAAACCTAACTCTTTTACTTTATCCTCATATTTCAATGAGAAAAAGGCAAGAAAAGAGACATAGACGAACATTAAAAGATAGATTGTCATTTTTTCTCTCCTGCCTTTCAAATAGTTAGTTTAATAATAGTAATAATAGGTATCTTTATGTGAATCAATTTTATTCATTATCACACCAAGTAGTCTAGCTCCAACATGGTCTAATCTTCTTTTTGCTTCTATTATTTGTCGTCGTTTTGATTTTTTGATATCTACTACCAGAAGGGTAGCATCCGAAATACTGGCTAAAACTTGGGCATCAGTTGCTGCTAGCAAGGGAGGGGTATCGATAATGACATAGTCATAAAAATCCTCAAATGCTTTAAGTGTTTCATCCATAGAAGAACTAGCTAACATCTCAGAAGGATTAGGCGGAACAGGTCCTGAAGTCAGCACATCTAAATTCACATCATTTATCGTCAAATGATTAATGGAATCTACTCCTGACTTCTTTAATAAAAAAGTGCTGAGTCCTTCAGTGTTATTTAGCTCGGTTAATTTATGTTGAGTTGGTTTACGCATATCCGCGTCTATGATAATCACTCTTTTCCCCTGTTGGGCCAAAGAGGCGGCAAGATTGATACTGACTTCACTCTTGCCTTCATTGGGGTTGGCACTTGTAACGACAATGATTTTAATATTTTTTCCAAATTCTGAGAACTGAAGATTACTCCTTAAAGTTCTAAAGGACTCAGCTACGATGGATTTACTGTTATGAATAACTTCGATATGCATGTCACTCACCTCTTCTCTTTCTCTCTATAGTCGGAATCATCCCGAGAACAGGTGTTCCCACTAACTCTTCCAAGTCTTCGTAAGAATCAATCGAATCACTCAATACATATTTGATGAAAATAACATTAAATCCTACAAAAGAAAATACTAGAATAGATACAAGAAGATTCTTCCATAGAACGGGATAAACTGGAGAATCACTTCCCAGTGCTTCTGTAACAACTGACAAGTTGTCGCGCCCTAATCTATCTGCTGTAAATTTCTTGTACTGAGACACATACTCTTTAATATAACGTTCTGCTAAATTTCGATCTAGTCCTCTCACTGTTATTGTGACCAACTGTGAACCTGAGTCATTTGTTAATTTAACCGATTTGATTTTAGCGATGTCATCAGGTGACAAACCTAATGCTTTATTGGTTTCATCTTTTACTGGGGGGAGATCTGCTATCTCTAAATAAGTCTTAGCTTGTCTTTGAAAGAGGTTTATAGCTTCAATCGTTTGCGCATCATTATTTTGCCCATTTGTTTGACTTGAAGTGTTCTTCATTATGAGCTTAGAGGATACACTGTATATAGGAGAAATGATAAAAACAGTATATAGACCAACTGCTGTCGTCCCTACTATAGTAAATAGAAGTAAAAATAGTAGTTTGCTTTTTATCAAAGAAAAAACTCTATTAATATTTTTATTAAAAATAGTCATATTATTGTTTGTTTCCTTTTATTTATTTTTTCTTTCTTAGAACTACCTAGATCCGTTCCCGGTAACCATCACTTTAATTGTTTTTAATAGTATAAGAAAATCTAACTTGATACTTTCGTGATTGATATAGAATAGATCGTAGACTAATTTATCTTTAGGAGTTAATTCATAACCACCATTTACTTGAGCCCATCCTGTGATTCCTGGGCGGACAGCTAAACGTTCATTAAAATTAGGGATATCTTTCAAAAATTCATTGATAAACTCTGGTCGTTCTGGTCGTGGTCCAATAATGGACATCTCACCTTTAATTACATTAATGATTTGTGGTAATTCATCAATTCGTGTTTTACGAATAAAACGTCCAACTTTTGTAATGCGTGTATCATTTTTGCTCGCCCATTTATGACCATTCTTTTCAGCATCTTGATACATGGATCGGAGTTTATAAATTGAAAACCTTCGTCCATTTAAACCAATTCGTTCTTGTATATAAATAGGATTACCACTTGATTCGATTACAATAAAGATACATGCTATTAAACAAATCGGGATAATTAATAGTAATGAGGGTATAGAAATTAGAAGACCTATAATTCTCTTAATTCTCCTATACATAAGCATCATTCTCCTAGAAAAAACTAAGGCGCACACATATATATGCGTGCGCCACTCACTACGTTGATGCATATATATATATATATATATATATAGTCCTGAGTATAAAAAGCTAGAACTAATAAAAATATGTATATTTACCAAGAATTAAATCATACAGTTCAATATAACATAAAAAAATAAGATTTTCAAGCTTACGTGATTAAAATACAGGAAATACACCTAAATTAAATGTTGCTAAATATTTTTGTTCGATATAATCAACTGAGGATTCACTAAAAATAATTCTTCTGCTCTTTCCTTTCCATACTGATGACTAATCGCGTCAAATGCTTGCTTCATATATGGTGGTCTTGAGCTTAGATTATGCATATCGCTAGCCACACAGTGAACTAGATTATAGGATAGAAAATACTGAGCTCTTTTTTTGAGTAAGCGATACTTATCCCCAAACATTTTAGGCTTAAGAACACTTGAACTATTTATTTGAGTATAACATCCCATATCTATCAGCTCTTTAACTCTTTTTTCATTTTTTTCTAGTTCAGCATAGCGTTCAATATGGGCAATGACAGGTCTAATACCTAACAATAAAACTTTATTTACTGCATTGCGGATTTCCCAATAGGGGGTGGTCGGGCTGAATTCAATCAAAGCATATTGTGTATCGTTCAGAGTAGGAATCTGCTTGCTTTCCAATTTGTCAAGAGCATCTTGGGTGAAGTATATTTCAGCTCCATATAAAAGAGTTAAGTCAGGCAGTTCTTTCTTAGCAAGTGCTTGAACCTCTTTAAAGTTGGTCATAATTGTATCTTCTGGAGTTTCAAACATATTTTTACGACGATGTGAAGTGGATACAATTGTACGAACTCCCTGTGAAAAAGCTTCTTTCAGAAGAGCTAGGCTTTCTTCAATTGTGCTTGGTCCATCATCTACACCAAAAACAATGTGAGAGTGGATATCAATCATGTAATATTTCCTTATATAATAGAGTTTTGGGCACTGTAATAAATAATTCAACACATATATATAAGCTTTTTGAATAACCTATAAATAATGGTTTATACAGTTTGTTTTCCTGATGTTATTATACTACGAAACATTAAAATAAGCTAGTTATTCTTATAAGATTTTAAAAGTTATCTAGTATAACAAAGCATATATAAATAAGCGTGTTTTGTTTTCGAATAAATCTGTTGAGAATAATAATGACACTGACTATTAAAACTATCACCTACCATGGCATTTCCACGGTAGGTGTTACTCATATCAATAATCGTTCTAAAAATGGTTTGATGCAGTTGAGGAGAATTCCTTCTATCCAGCTTTCTTGTGCTGATGAGAGATGATCTGCTTGAAGGCTTTCTTTTAAAAAGTCTCGGACTTGTTCTGGTGCGATTTCAAACTCAAAAGCTTTCATTTTATAGAAAAAGTCGATGAGATATTCTGACAAATATTCGGTTGAAAAGGGTACTTCACCACTTTTTCGATATTCTAATAAGAGCCTAGAAAATCGGGCTTTTTCTTCAGGAAGCTCACGAAAATAGGAATTGAGGAGCCAGGTCTGCTTCTGCTTTCTTTCAATTGGATCCTGACTAGCAATTCGTTGGTCTTTTTCCAACTCTTTTTGGTATTGTTTGGCCTTGATAGCCCGTTCTGTTCGATTTTTACCAAAAAGTATTTTCTCCCACTTTCGTTCTTCTTGGGTCAGGGTCTCCGTAAAGCCAAAGTAATCTTGATAGGCACGCTCTGCTGGGCCCATGGCTAGGACCAGATTATCTGCATATTGCTTGGCGATTTTATCCCTCTTCTTGCGCTCTTTCTCTGCCTGGATACGGAGTTCTTGTTCGTAGTCAATTTTCTCCTTGCCTAGCTTGACAAGGTAGAGTTGATCATCTGGTTTTCCAAGTAAAAAGGGTTTGATACACTTTTCAAGGACTTCCTCCATACGAGCCTTCTTCTTAGGCTCAGCCTTGGTCCAACTGCCACCTTGAAAGACTTCTAGGAAAAGCTGGTAGTCTCTCTCAGGTGAGAATTGATTACCACGATTAGGCTTGAAAACACCTTTTTCCCAGAGCCATTTTAGAAGGCGCTCGTCAAAGTCACTTTTATTGACCTTTATTTTTTCCTTTTTCTGGGCTTTTCTGGTTAGATTTTCAACCTTTCTGAGTAGTTTTTCTTCCTCTTCCAATTGCTGGTCAAGGGACAATCGATGAAAATGACGAACACAATCGCTACCAATTGGAAAGAGGCGTTGGCCTGTGACTCCGTTAAAGAGTTCGTAGGCGTATTTGATGGCATTCCCACAGACGCAATTGCTACGGCCGATACCGTTAAAAATCAAGGAAACTTCATTCCATTCCTTGGTAGCTTGTTCCCAAGTATCAGCTTTTGAAGCCTGTAAAACCGCATCGTGCAGGGATTTTCTAACTGGAAGTGTCATGAGGTCTCCTTTCTAGATTAGACTTTTACAACTTGAACCTCTTCTTTACCGAGTAAAATCAAGTATTTCTCAATATTTTTAATCGAATAGGCTCGAGATAAAGCCTCTCCGTATAGGGCTAACTGACCACGATAGCGGTCTATGAGTTGACTTGGTTCATCATAGCGGTCTGTCTTATAGTCGAACAGAACAATTTTATCTTCGTAAAGTAGATAGCCATCAAGGATACCACGGACAACGAAGTCTTCCTGACTCTTTTGGTCTCTTTTGAGCATAGAAAAGGGTTGCTCGCGGTATAGATGGTCGGTATTGGCAAGAATTTCCTGACCAAGTGATGTGTCAAAGAATGCAAGAATTTTCGAAAGATTAATCTTGTCTCTGACAGCTGGGCTGGTTTGAACTTGTTTGAGAGTTTCTGTCAGACTAGCAAGCGTTGGTCTCTGACTGAGATCCATTCTCTGCATGAGTTCGTGGGTAGCACTACCAATTTCAGCTCCAGTCACCTTTTCTTTGGTTGAAAAATCTGGCAACTCAAAGCTAATTTTCTTGTCTACTGCCTGGCCTTGACTAGCAATCTCGACACCTTCCATATCCATAACGGGTTCGTAGAATTTCTTGATTTGACTTGGGGTTTGAACACTAGGAAGTTCAATGGCTGCGCGGTGAAGAGTATTATAGACTTCAACCTCTTTCAGCATTTCAAGGGCTTCTTTGATGGTTTCTGACTGACGATTGTCTGCTTGGGAGCTATCTTGGAGATTACTCTTGGTTTCCAACTCTCCGATAGCTTCTCTAGTCAGCTGATCTTCACCAACAAAACGATAGCTAAAGTTGAGATGATCCTTGGTAAATACTTTACTGATAGCCCAAATCCAATCTTGGAAATTCTTGGCTTGAAGTCTAGTGTTGCTATTTAGTTTTCCATTTTTAGCTGCTGGGTATTCCTTGGCTTCCAACTTTTCGCGAGAACCCTTGCCGACAAGGTAGAGCTTTTTCTCAGCTCGAGTCATAGCAACATACAGTAGACGCATTTGCTCAGAATAGCTTGCCAGCTGTAATTCTTCTTCGTTCTGTCTATAGGTCAGACTAGGAATGGAGAGTTTGATGGTTTTAGGATAGTGATCTTCCACTGCTCCTGTCTCCATTTTGGCAATATATTTGACACCTAGACCGTTTTTACGGCTGAGAATGACTTCTGACATGCTGTCTTGCTTGTTGAAATCTTGATCCATATTGAGGATAAAGACGTAAGGAAACTCCAACCCTTTACTCTTGTGGATAGTCATGAGCTCTACTGCGTCCTTAGGTGGTGCAACTGCAACGCTTGCCAAATCATGCTGAGCTTCCAAAACTTGGTTAATCATACCAATAAAACGTGATAAGCCCTTGAAATTGCTCTTTTCAAACTGGTCTGCTCTCAAAGCTAGGGCATAGAGATTGGCCTGTCTAGCAGGACCATTTGGCAAAGCTCCAACATAGTCATAATAAAAACGGTCGTTATAAATCTTCCAAATCAAGTCATATAGAGAGTGAGTTTTGGCATACAGACGCCAAGAATCCAAGATATTCATGAATTGATTTAGTTTATCAGCTAGTGTTGAATGAATTAACTCTTTCTGGCTTGTTGGCTGTTTTTGAGCATTGACCAGTTTCTCATAGAGATTTTCTTGGATTTTATCCACTGCTTTCTGAAGGGATAAACGTGCCAACTCGTCCTCATCAAAGCCAAACATTGGAGACTTCATAAGGGCAACCAAGGCATAGTCTTGCAGGGGATTGTGAATGACACGAAGGGTGTCTAGCATGACTTGTACTTCTAGAGATTGGAGATAATTGTTTTGCTCGCCGTCGGTTTTGACAGGAATCCCGTACTCAGACAGGGCGAGGAGAATCTGGTCATTACGACTACGGCTGGAGGTCAGAAGGGCAATTTCTTTAAAGGCAACACCTTGTTCCTTATGGAGTTTAAGAATCTCCTTGATGACTAAGCGCATTTCCCCTGTTAATTTCGTTTCTGCTTGGCTCTCTTCTTCCTCACCAGAGTCGTCCTTGTCGTAGAGGAGAAATTCTGCCTTATTATCTGGATTGGGAGTCAGCTTGGTATTGGCAAAGACAAGCTGGTGCATGCTGTCATAGTTGATTTCTCCGACCTCTTGGTCCATAAGGCGTCCAAAAATATCATTGGTTGCTGACAGCACTTCTGAACTGCTACGGAAATTTTCCTTGAGGAGAATCAGCTTGCCCTCTTTAGGATTCTGCGCATAGCGTTGGAATTTTTCATTAAAAATCTGCGGATCTGCCTGACGAAAACGATAGATGGACTGCTTGATATCTCCCACCATAAAGCGATTGTGACCATTAGACAGCAATTCCAGCATTCGTTCTTGAATATGGTTGGTATCCTGATATTCATCAACCATGACTTCGTGGAAGCGCTCCTGATAAGCCTCACGAACTTGCGGGAAATTTTCTAAAATCTCAATGGTATAATGGCTGATATCAGCGAATTCAAAGGCATTTTCCTGACGTTTACGCTGACGATAAGCCTCAACAAAATCACTCATAAATGTTTGAAAAGTCTTAGCTAGTTCCCATGTGTCTCCATGATAACGTTCTTGATAGTCGAGAATCGTTATCTGGTCTGACAGTTGTCCTAGTTTAGCAAACTGGCTCTTTCTCTCTTCGTTGTAGGCATCGGCCAGTGGCTTCAAATCAGCCTTGCGACTAGCATTGGTCAGAGCTCGACCGTTTTTCTCTTTCGAAATGGCGACAACACGCGCAAGCACTGCCTGATAAGCCGGACTATCGGATTCTTGATTTAGGGAGCCAATCTCATCCAGAATTAATTGAACACTTTCTAGATAAGCGGCCTTTGGGAACTCCTTGGCATCGTTATCCAGATGATAACGGAAAAAACTTTCCAAATCCCAAAGGGATTGTTTGATTTGCTCAGTCAGTCTTTCTTTTTCACTGGTAAAATCAGCTTTTTCAAAGCCTTTGAGGAAAGATTCACTCAGCCATTTCTGAGGATTGCTGGTGGATTGGAGGAAGTCATAGATTTTATAGACCTGCTGGCGCAGACCACGTTCATCCTTGCCACGCCCAGCAAAGTTTTTCAGCAAATGACTAAAGGTCTCTTTCTGTCTACCTTGGTAATGTGTTTCAAAGACCTCGTGGAAGACTTCATTTTTTTGAAGGAGTTGCTCGCTTTGGTTTTGTAAAATCCGGAAATTAGGCGCAATGTCAATCAGATAGCCATGTTTGCCAAGGAATTTTTGTGTAAAAGAGTCCATGGTTCCGATGGCTGCGTTGGGTAGGTCTGCCAACTGGCGGCCCAAGTGTTGTTTGAGGTCAACATCGCTGCTTTCTTGGATTTGTTGGCTAATTTTTTTCTCCAAGCGTTCCTTAAGCTCTGTGGCAGCCTTGACCGTAAAGGTTGAGATAAAGAGTTGAGAAATTTCGACACCACGCGCTAACTGGTCCAGAATACGCTCGGCCATGACAAATGTCTTCCCAGAACCAGCTGACGCTGAAACCAGGATATTCTGACCAGAAGTGTAGATTGCTTCAATTTGCTCAGCAGTTTTCTTCTGTTCCTTGCTCGAATTTCCTTCCGCTTCTTGCAGTTTTTGAATTTCCTCCTCAGCTAAAAAGGGAATGGGCTTCATCGATTCAACTCCTCTCTTATTTTTTCAAACCAAGCTTGCTTGAGTTTTTCTCCGACCAGACGCTTGCCGTCAGCCAAGTCTAACTTCTTTAAGAAACGGGCTTGACCTAAATGGTAATTGGCTTCAAATCCTGTGATGGCTTGATGTTGCTGGACGTATGGGGCAATGCTTCTGCCATTTTCAGTATAGGGATTGATGGCGAATTGCCCTTCTAAAATCTTCTCAGCTGCCTTCTTGTATAGATAGGCATTGTAGTCCAGTAAAAGCTGGAATTCCTCATCTGTTAGCTGGTTAGCCTTGTTTTTATTGTAAAATTCACCCAAGTGACTGCTTTCTTTTTCTAAAAAGAGGCCTTGGTATTTCATTGATTTGCTGGCTTCTACTACTGCACCAGCCAGACCCTTAACAGCCATCAGAGATTGGACAGGCTCAGCCATTTCCAAGTACATGGCGCCGAAAAAGTTCTGCTCCCCTTCTCTTTTTAAGGCAGCTAGATAGGTTGGCAACTGGGAATTGAGGCCATTAAAGAAATGAGGAAACTGGAACTGAGTTAGACTAGACTTGTAGTCTACTACTCCTATCGCCCCATCAGCTTTCAATCGGTCAATGCGGTCAACCTTACCTCGTACAAAGACACTGCGCCCATTATCCAATTGAATAAAGGCTTGCTCTTTCCCACCGAAATTTGCTTCTTCTTTGATGGTTTCGATGGCTGGATTATGGCGGAGAATGTGACCAGTCGTCCGTGCAACATCAAGCAAAACTTCTTTGGTAAACTGGGCTTCCAAACTTTCCTGATAAATAGCCTCAAATTCGCGTTCTTGACTGGTTTCTTGGATAGCTTGTTCTAAACGTTGGTCAAAGGAATCTTCGTCAGGTAACTGCAAGGCGCGTTCAAAAATACGGTGCAAGAAATTTCCATGACTTCGAGCATCCGGACGTAGACGCAATTCTTCTTGCAAGCCTAAAATGTAGCGAAGAAAATAACTGTATTCATTGCGATAAAACTCCGTCAAACCAGAGGTAGACAGGTAAAACTCCTGATCAGCAGGATAGAGCGCTTGTAAGGTGTCCTTAGCCAACTGCTTACTGCTTGGACTGGTTGGGAGGGCTGGATTTTCCAGACCTTGCTGGTCTAGTTTTTTACCCATGACACGCGCCAGAACCTTAATAAATGTCAAATCTTGCTCAGTCTCACTCATCTCGCCCTGCTGGTGATAGGCAACCAGACTGGACAAAAGACTGTGATAGGACCCCATATCTTCCTTAGACAGCCCTTTGTGATTCATCCTCTTCTCTTTTCGACTAAATCCAAAATGGACCAGTTCTTGAAGATAGGCTGACTCCTTACTTTCACTTTCATTAAAAAGGCTTGGGGCCGATAAAACCAACTCTTTACGAGCAGAATTGACCAAGGAAAGCATAGTGTAGCGATTTTTCTTGAGGTTTTCACTGCTGGCAATCAGCAATTGAACGCCTTCTTCTGTCGCTTGGTTTAAGCTTTGTCTTTCTTCATCAGTTAAAAGACTGGTATTTTGCGCGATTTTTGGTAAATTGTCCTGAGTCAGCCCAATGGCATAGACAAAGTCAGCTGTCAGTGGCGCAATCAAATCATAACTCTGCACCAGAACAGTGTCCACTGTCGCTGGAATTGTGCGATACTGAGATAAACTCATTCCAGAGTGGAGCAAGGCTAGGAAGTCTTCCAGACTAACCTGTGAACCAGCAAAAACGGTCGCAAATTGTTCTAAAACATGACAGAAAGCCTTCCAAACTTCAGCCTGTCTTTCCTGATCAAGAGCCTCCATAGTGGCTGTCAAATCTTGGAGCTGCTTGGTCACCGCTCCTTCTTTTAGAAAGACATTCCACTTTTGCAAGAGATTTTCAGCCTTCTGTTTTCGACTGGAAAACAGGGTTTCAAGTGGTGCTAAAATACGCAGACGAAGAGCATTTAAACGCCCTAAATCAAATTTTCCATGGTGGGCCTTGGTGAAGGTTTGCTGAAAGGCTGGCAAGCCATTGATACCAAGATAACGGATATATTGCTCAAAAGCATCAATATCCGCTTGGCTAAGGTCAGTATATAAACCAGTTCTGAGGAGATTAATCAAATCTTCCTGACGGAAACGATAGCGTTTCAAAGCTAAAATAGATTCGACAAACTGTGTCAAGGGATGGTGCGCCATGGATTCGCTTCTACCAAGATAGAAAGGAATCTGATACTGGTCAAAAATAGTTTTCAGCGATAACTGGTAAGAAGCTACATCCCCCAAGAGAATACGAAAATGCTTGTAACTCAGGTCTGGATTGGCATGTAATTTCTGACGGATGCTACGGGCTACTAACTCCAACTCCTCCTTTTGCGTCAAACAAGACCAGATTTGCAGATTTTCCCGGTCCTTATCATCGAGCTCCAAAGTGAGCTCTGAAAAGTCATAAGAAGACTCTAGCAAACGAGAGGCCTTGTCAAAACTATCCATCTTCTCATGAGTTTGAGAATAGTCCTTAGCAGGCGTTTGGTATTTAGAGGCCAGATGATGGAGAAACTCCACACTAGCTTGATAGAGATTGCCTTCAGCGAATGGACTGGTATAGGCTTTCTTACTAGCATAAGCTCCAATGACAATTTCAACACCCTTGCCGTGAAGTAAGTCTACAATCCGCTCTTCCTCAGCAGAAAAACGGGTAAATCCATCAATGACCAATGCAATTTGAGTAAAATCACTGCTTACCTTGTCATTCTCAATAGCCGCAATCAAGTGGGACAACTGACTTCCCTGAGCCAACTGCCCTTGATTGAGATAAGCAGTAACTTTTTCAAAAATCAAGAGTAAGTCTGCTCGCTTGTCCTCATCCGTCAAACTCTCCAAGTCCAAAAAACTCATTTGAGCAGTCGTCATCTCGTGATAAAGATCAATCAACTGCTGGATAAACTGAGGATCCTGCTTGATGGCGCCGTATACTCGGAAGTCTTTGGGATCAAGTTCGACAAGGCATTTGTAAAAGGTCATCCCAAGACCGATGTCATCTAGACTGGTTTTGGCAGGTAAATCATTTAAGACTAGGTAACGAGCCATTTGAGCAAATCGCGTGACGGTAATCGCAAAAGAAGCCTGCTGGGACAAGCATTCCAGCACGGCACGTTCCTTCTCAAAAGAAAGAGAGTTGGGAGCAATGTAGAAGACACGCTTGCCAGCAGCAACAAGCTCTTCTGCCTCTATGGTCAAGATTTCTGTCAAAGAAGTCCGAATATCAGTATAAAGTAATTTCATCTCAGCCTCGTTTGCTTTATCAAAGTTTCTTACTCTATTATAGCAAAGTTCGCTTCACAGTCCAAATCCAAAATTCTAGTTGACAATCATTTAACTAGCAAATCAATCATACTTCATCATCCACTTTCATATGTTGAAAAATAAGGAGGAAAAAGTCTTTGGAAACTTCAAAATGTCCATAACGAAGTCGAGAAGTATAGTCTCTCCATTCAGGATGTTGTCTGGCTATTTCTATGGAACAATCTTGGACTGGTAGATAATACTCGACATTTCGTCTAAAGGGAAAGAATCCTTCAAATTGCTCTACTTGATAGGCTTTGTCATCTATAATTTTACCTACGGCCACAAAAGCCTGTAACTTATCTTGACCATTCATATCGTATTTTGGACTATAGTATAAAAGATAGTCACCTTTTTTCATACGATTTAAGGGGCCGCCCTTTCCATGACAGACCTGACAAAAATTTCCCTCAACTCCTCTTAAAACATGGTTCTTTGAAACAACTCCGACCCAATATCTAGGCATTTTTATCCTCCAACTCTACTAACATGCGATTAAAACATTCTCTATCGTTAGATAGTTTTTCAAAAAATTCTTCATCAACGCCTTCTACTAAGGGTAAAGCTTGATTGACCTTCTCCGCGCCAGACTTCGTCACTGAGACCAGTTTTGCCCGACTATCCTTTGGATGTTGATCACGTCTAATGTAGTCCTTCTTCTCCAGTAGTCTAACAATCTGGGAAACCGTCATGACATCCATTCCGGTGAACCGAGCGATATCAACTTGCGTTACATATTCCTCTCTATTAGACAAAAACAAGAGTGAGGTTAAAACGATAAATTGAGGCAAAGTGAGACCAACTGATTTCAAGACTCTTTTTAAGTTGCTTTCCCACTTGTTGTAGACTTTGATGAACAGAAGACCTGTAGACTCTGTTTCATCATTTTTGTAAATTGAATTAAATTGATACTTTGTCATTATTTCTCCTTAAATATTAAGTATACATATTATATAAGAATTTACTTTGTTTTTCAAGAAAAGGAAAGTCAAATGTTACAATTCTGTCAGACATTTTATAGTCTATATGCTATAATAAAAGCAAAACACCTAGAAAAGGAAGATCTATGATTAAACTACTAGCCTTGGATATGGACGGAACCCTCCTCAATGAAGCCAAGGAAATCCCACAAGCTCACATCACTGCTATTCACCAAGCTATTGAAAAAGGTGTCAAACTGGTTCTCTGTACGGGGCGCCCCCTTTTCGGTGTCCTCCCCTACTATAAAAAACTTGGGCTTGATCTCCAGAATGAGTATGTGATTGTTAACAACGGTTGCTCAACTCACCAGACCAGTGATTGGGGGCTAGTTGACTGGCAAGAACTCAGTCCAGCAGACATCGAGTACCTCTATGACCTAGCTGAAAAAAGTGATGTTCAGTTGACTCTTTTTGATGAGGAGCATTATTTTGTCCTCGGTGGCAAGCCTAATGAAATTGTTCAAAATGATGCCAAGCTAGTCTTTTCAGACCTGACTGAAATTTCCCTTGAGGAAGCTACCAGTGGTAAGTACCGTATGTTCCAAGGTATGTTTTTGGGTACAAAAGAGCAAACAGACGATTTTGAGGAGCGCTTTGCTGGGGAACTCTGTCAACGATTCAGTGGCGTTCGTTCGCAGCCTGTCATTTATGAAGCTATGCCACTTGGAACGACAAAGGCTACTGCTCTTTCACGACTGGCAGAGATTTTGAATATCGAGCCATCAGAAATTATGGCTATGGGCGATGCTAATAACGATATTGAAATGCTCCAGTTTGCAGGACTTGGCATTGCAATGGGAAATGCCAGCGATTATGTCAAATCCCTAGCTGATGCCGTTACAGCAAGCAACGAAGAAGACGGTGTTGCGCGTGCCATTGAGAAATATATTTTATAATTAAGAAGCCCAGTTCGTGTCAACTGGGTTTTGATATTTAAGAATTCTTAAAACTTTAGAAACTCTTTAGAAATACTTGAGTTTTCTTTGATTTCTATGCTTTATACTAAAGTTAACAAAATAAATCAAAAGGAGAGAATCATGAAAACAGTACTCGACATTCATGGATTGTCCAAAAACTTCGACAAACAAGCTATTCTTCAGGATCTTCATCTAACGATAAGAGAGGGAGATATTTATGGACTTATCGGAAAGAACGGAGCTGGGAAAACCACATTGATAAAAATCATTACGCAACTACTGTTTGCGGATAAAGGGACTGTTTCCCTCTTCTCTAGCCAATCGGAAAATGAGTGGACCAAGGCTCTATCTCGAGTAGGTTCTGTTATTGAATCACCTGTAGCTCATAATCACTTAACAGCCTATCAAAATCTGAAATATTACTGTATGATTCGCCATATTCCAAATGCTGATCAAGTCATTCGAGAAACCCTAGACTATGTAGGTTTAACAGATACAGGTAAGAAAGTCTTTCGTGATTTCTCGCTAGGAATGAAACAAAGACTTGGTATCGCCATTGCCCTTCTATCTAAACCAGACTTCCTGATATTAGATGAACCTATCAACGGTCTCGACCCAATCGGTATCAAAGAATTTCGCCTCATGATTCAACGGCTCAATCAAGAAAAAGGGATCACCATTCTCATCTCTAGCCATATCTTGTCAGAACTCTATCTCCTAGCTAATCGTTTTGGTATTTTAGATCAAGGCAAGATTATCCGTGAAATCAGCAAAGCTGAATTTGAAACACTAAGTGAGGATTATATTGTGCTTAAGACAGCCGACCAAGAGAAAGCTTGTCAAGTATTGAAAGAACAAATCCAGCTCCAGTTCAAGGTTGTTAATCCTGAAAACGAAATTCACATCTTTGGTCAGGAACAAGATGTCAAACAGATTCTCAAGGAATTAACCTTGGCAGATGTTGCCATTGACGAGATTTACTATGCCCGTCAAAACCTAGAAGAATACTTCACTCAATTGGTCCAATAGGAGGAAAATCATGATACATACCATTCAAGCAGACTTTTACCGTCTTTTCCGCTCCAAAGGATTCTGGATTACAGAATTCATTCTCTTTGTCCTCTTGCTACTGGGTGCCACTATCGGGGCTACTGGCCATCTGATGGCAATCCAGACAGAAGAACCAGAAATTCCAACCCATGGTTGGGACGGTATTCAAGCTCTTATCAATGCGTCTAGCAATGATTCAAACCTTGTTTTTCTCTGCATTATTCTAACATGTTTAGTTCTTGGGGTCGATCTAATCGGCAAGCTTTATAAAAATAGTTTGACAGTTGGCGTTTCTCGTACAGAGTTTTTCTTCGCTAAATCCTTTGTACTAGCAAGCATCGCTCTCTTGCAACTCATCGCCAGCCTTGTGATTGCTTTTGTTCCCTCAACTCTACTAAACGGACTTGGTACGATACCTGATGGTTTTGTTACTAATCTCCTCTTAATGATTTTCCTTCAATTTCTCTGCCTTCTCGCTTGGCTTTCGATTATTTCCTTTATTCTCTACCTGATTCATTCTTATCTTGCCGTATTTATTGGTTATCTGATTAGCTCTATCATCCTTTCTATGCCAATGATCATTTTTCCAAATATCAAATTTTTACCATATTTATCCTTGCATTTTTCCTATGCTATGACTGCTAATAGTGAATCCATTTTCTATACACTTATAGTTACCTTAGCTGTTATTGTAATCTTTAATCTAAGTGGACTGGCAGTTTTCAAAAAGAAAAGTCTATAAAAAAGACCTCCTCTAGCCTACAGAGGAGTTTTCTTTCGTTAAAAGTAAATAAAAACCGACAACCACTGCCCATCTGTGCTTAGTTTCATCTCTGCACCGAGAAGATGGCATAATTCCTCAGTGATATAAAGGCCTAAACCAGAGGATTCTTCCGTATCAGATAGATTTTCAGAATAAAAACGGTTACTGAGATTTTCTATTTTTTTGATAGGCTGTTTAACAAGGTTTGCAATCTCTAAGACAAGCTGTTCCTGTTCCTTTCTCAAAGATAGCCGCGCTTCTTCCTTGCCATGTTTGAGGACATTCCCAAGCAGATTTTGTAAAATTCGATCCAGCAAGTCTTCATCAGTCCTCATTTTCAGACCAGCTTCAACCTTAAAATCAAGCATAATATTTGCCGCCTGAAAAACATCATAATAAGCCAGAGTCTTCTTGGTAATAAAAGCTGAAAAATCCACTTCTTCCAGTTTCGGTTTGACAGCTCCTTCCATCAAACGACGATATTCTAGGAGAGCCTCCAAACGTTTGGAAACTAAATCAAGATGCTGGGAGATTTTTTGTAAGGTTTCTGCTTGGTTTTCAGGAGTTTTTATCAATTGTTGCGTGTAGCCTGAAGCGATAGTCAGAGGCGTCCGAATATCATGGGCGATATTGCTGATGGCCATATCCAGAGTCTGCTTTTCCCTTTTCATCACCAACCGAGATTGTTCCACTTCTTGAAATAGATTTTCAATTTGCTGGTAGAGATGTAAAAAATGTTTGGAAAAAATGCTGACTCCGACTCTTTTCATACTACCTGTGAGAATCTTGTCTTCAATCTGTTGACTCAAGTTTTTAAGTGCTATATGGTAGCGAATCAATGCAGTCGATAAAATAATTAGGAGTACTAGTAGGACAAAAATTATCATGTAGGTCATTGCTTGTCTCCTTTTAATCTTACCCCAACGCCCCAGATGGTTTCAATATATTCTTGATTTGGGTCAAGCTGGTTTAATTTTTTACGAAGATTACTCAAATGCGTATTGAGAGTATTATCTCCAGGTAGGTAGCTATCCTCCCAGACCAATTCATAAAGTTCTTCCTTAGTGAAAATTTTCTTTGGATATTTAAGGAGAGTTTGGAGAATCAAGCATTCTTTCTTGGCAAGGCGAATCGTTTCCTGACTATTTTTGATTTCAAAACTTTCGGCATCAAACTGGATATTTTTCAAGTTTTGTGGCAGATTTTCAGTTTTTTCTATTTCCATAGGCTGTTTTTCTACGCTTTGACGTAATTGAACAGTAACTCTGGCAAAGACTTCGTCCAAATCAAAAGGTTTGACTATGTAATCATTGGCACCGTCTAAGAGGTATTGACTGATTAACTTCTTATCGCTCAAAGCTGTTAGCATAATGACTGGAGTTTGACTTTCTTCCCTGATGGCTTTTAAAACCTGATCCCCATTTTTCCCAGGAAGCATGATATCTAGCAAAACGAGGTCAATCCCACCTTGGTCAAAAAGCATGATTCCTTCAGTTCCTGAAAAGGCTTGAATCACCTCATGCTCCTCAGTAAGAAGTGTTCGTAAAATCTCTTGAATGTCACTATTGTCTTCAATAACCAATATCCTAGCCATAAATACCAACCTTTCTGCAACTATTATAGCATGTTTTATTGATAAAGCTTAAACAGCAAAGCTCTTTTTCATTAAAATCGTGCAACTTTTTTCAGATACTTTTAAAAGATTGATTTCCCTATATTTTTCCTTTATACTGGATAAAAAGGAGAATAGTATGTCAGAAACAAATCACGAAATCGATTCAAATTTTGCAGGTCGTTTAAATATCCTGCGTGCGGGTGTTCTTGGTGCCAATGATGGAATTATTTCCATTGCTGGTGTGGTTATCGGGGTTGCTAGTGCTACGAGTAATATCTGGATTATCTTTTTATCAGGATTTGCAGCTATCTTAGCTGGTGCCTTTTCGATGGCTGGTGGAGAATATGTATCTGTTTCAACTCAAAAAGATACCGAGGAAGCAGCCGTTGCGCGTGAGCAAGTCTTGCTAGACCAAGATATGGAACTAGCCAAAAAGTCTCTCTATGCAGCCTATATCCAAAATGGAGAATGTGAAACCTCTGCTCAACTCTTGACCAACAAAGCCTTTTTAAATAATCCGCTCAAGGCTTTGGTAGAGGAAAAATATGGGATAGAGTATGAAGAGTTTACCAATCCATGGCATGCTGCTATCTCTAGCTTTATTTCTTTTTTCCTTGGTAGCTTACCACCCATGCTTTCAATTACCATTTTCCCAAGTGAATACCGTATCCCTGCTACCGTCCTTATCGTCGGTGTGGCCCTTCTTCTCACTGGTTACACTAGTGCCAGACTTGGAAAAGCACCAACCAAAACAGCTATGATTCGGAACCTAGCTATTGGCCTCTTGACCATGGGAGTTACCTTCCTGCTCGGACAACTTTTCAGCATTTAATACTCTTCGAAAATCTCTTCAAACCACGTCAGCTTCGCTTTGCCGTATATATGTGACTGACTTCGTCAGTCTTATCTACAACCTCAAAACAGTGTTTTGAGCAGTCTGTGACTAGCTTCCTAGTTTGCTTTTTGATTTTCATTAAGTATAAAATACAAGAAATACCTCGATTTTGAAGTCGAGGTATCTTTTTTTACATTTGCACGATCTTGCGATAACTTCTTGAAGTAATCATGAAAATCAGCACATAGGCGATGAGGAAGATAGCGCAGATAGACAAGGTCACAATCAACATCATATTCGTATCTATTACACCAATCACTTTTAAAATCAGACTAAGCATATGGTAGGCAAAGGCGAGATGTATGAAGGCAAAAAGCAAAGGAAGGAAGAAAACAGTTAAAACCTGTTTGTTGATGGTTTGCTTGATTTGCTTTTGATCTAAACCGACTTTCTGCAAGATAATAAAGCGTTCACGGTCTTCATAGCCTTCAGAAATTTGTTTGTAATAGATGACCAGAACGGTTCCGACCATAAAGATAATGGATAGGAAAATACCGATAAAGAAGACACCACCAAAGAGGGCACTCATCTGAGCACTAGCATCTGCTAGATTACTACCATAAACATAGCTACCTTGAGTGTTTAGCTCAGCATTAAATTGATTGAGGTATTTTTCATATTCTTCAGCGACTTTGAGTTGCTCTTCTTCACTGATATTTACATTCATACCACCGTAAAGCTGATTATAGATAGCCGAATCTGGGAATTGGTCCAAAAAGGCTTGTAGATTAGGTACAACAAGGTAATTGTAATCAGTAGTCAAGATATTAAACTGATTTGGGACATGGTTCACAATGAAATCTGTATTAAATTCTTCTTTTACAGAAAATTGATGGTTATTTAGAGTTAGAGCTTTCTGTCCTTTCAGTCCGTCATTTTTGGCAAAAAGACCGACCTCATTCCCTGATAGAGAAAGTTGTTGACCAGTCATATTTTCATAATCTTTTTGGTCAAATACCATGAAAACTGTTTTGGGTTGGACACGGTTTTGTCCTTTTTCAAAAATAGTTAACTTGGTTCCTTCTTGATTTGCAATACCAAAGTTACTGTAACGAAGCACTTCTTTCTCTTTGACACTATAACCTTTGTCACTTGCAAACTGGCTCAAGAGTTTGTCCAAATCTTCTTTTTCAACATTTTGTCCAGTAATTCCAAAGTCATGAGGATTCATCACTTTTTTAAAGCTTTCTGAGGCATTGAAAATACTTGTCGCTGCTGACATGGTTACCAAAACCATTGTTGACAAGATAGCGATAGTTGCTAGCCCAACCGCATTTTTCTTCATACGGAAAATCAAGTTTGAAACAGAGATGAGGTTATTAGGTTGGTAATAGTATTTCTTATTTTTCTTTAAAATTTGAAGGAAAACGGTAATCCCTGCATTGAACAAGAGATAGGTTCCAAAGATAACCAGCAAAACAGCTAGGAAGAAGGTTGTTAGGGCTGTAAGAGGATCTTTTACTGTAAGGGCAAGATAATAACCAATCCCTAAACTAATCGTACCAAGAATAGTTTGGAGAGGTAGGAAACGACCTTTTTTCTCACCACTAGCTTTCTCACGAGAGAGCTGGAGGGCATTCATACGGGCGATTCGAAGGGCATTCAGGAACATGAGGCCTAGGAAAATCAAACCGAAGACAACAAGTACTGCAATGACAACATTCATCTGGAAGGTAGCGACTAGCTCAACCTTCAATTTCATCAGTTTGAGCAAGAAGGCGAAAATCAGCTTGTCAAACAAGGCTCCAATACCGATACCTGCTCCAACAGTTAGAATTCCAAATAGCACCAACTCTTTAAAGGTCATACTGATCAGATGGCGCTTTTCTAAGCCCAACATGCCATAAATCCCCAGTTCTTTGGAACGGTTTTTCATAACAAAACTATTGGCATAGAGGACAATAATAGCTGACGCAAGGGTGACGACAAACATACCAAATCCAAGAGTAGCTTGAATGGTTGTCCCTCCACGGATTTCCGAAATCTTGGGATTGAAGGTTAGAGAGTAAAAGAGATAGGTGACGGTGACTGCCAAGAGAACAGCCAGCGCAAAAGGATAGTAGAGTTTGCGGTTTTTAATCAAGTTCGATACCGCTAACTTATTGGTTAATCGAAACATACTAATTCACCTCGCTTGCCATGACAGTCAAGGTATCAGAGATTTCTTGGAACATCTGACGTTCTGTCTTCTCTCCACGGTAGATTTGGTTGTAAAGAATACCGTCTTTGATAAAGAGTACACGTTTGGCTCTGCTCGCTGCTGCTGTTGAGTGGGTTACCATGAGAATGGTTTGTCCTCGCTCATTGATTTCATCAAAAACATCAAGAAGAGCTGCAGATGACTTGGAATCAAGGGCTCCTGTTGGCTCGTCCGCAAGGAGAATTTCAGGTTCTGTGATGATGGCGCGTGCTACTGCTACACGCTGTTTCTGACCACCAGAAATCTCGTAAGGGTACTTCTCTTGTAATTGGTTGATGCCTAGATTCTCAGCTGTCACCACCAATTTCTTCATCATCTCCGTAATGGGTCTTCTTGACAAGACAAGTGGAAGCAAGATATTATCCTTAACAGACAGGGTATCTAGCAAGTTAAAGTCTTGGAAGACAAAGCCTAGCTTTTCACGACGGAAGCTAGAGGCTTGTGAATTTTTAATAGTTGCTGTGTCTGTTCCATTCAAGTAAACCTGCCCACGAGTTGGTTTATCCAGCATAGCTAGAATATTGAGAAGAGTCGATTTACCAGAACCAGACTCACCCATGATGGCAACGTAGTCACCCTTTTCTACGGTAAAGTGAATATCCTTGAGGGCTTCTACTTGGTTGCCCTGAAAACGAGTTTTGTAAATTTTTTGAACGTGCTTTACATCTAAAAGTGTCATGAGAATCTCCTTTCTTAATATCCCATCAAATGAAATGTTGCTTGCATCATAGCGCATCCTAGCTGAACACGCTCGATATCTTTGTGACTTGGTTTTCTTGTTTTCTTATGTAAGATTTGTTTCATGATGTTACTCCTTTGTTCTTTATGAGTCTAGTTTACATCAAAAAAATGCTGCTTGCCATAACCTAACCTTACAAAAGAGACTTTAATCTTACATTTTTGTAAGATTGGGGGAAATGTAGACATTTTATTAAAAATATTTTACCATAAGAAGAAAGTAAGAAGAAAACCCTTGCAGATACAAGGGTTCAAAAATTTTAGAATAGATTAGATGAATTTATATACTAACAGTAAAATAACTATTTCTACCTCACCAAAACCATCCTTCATTATCATCAATGGCTTGGGCTTCTTTGCGTTTCTATTTTAGCATTTAATAGTTATTGACTGATCTAACTTAAAAAAATAATTTCGGATAGAAATAAATTATCTTATATAATTATAAATATACTCGTACTTATAAAAGACATCCAATCCAAGTATTATAAATATCCTACACAATTTACACCTATAACTCCTCTTCTTAGGAATATCGTATGAAGTTTCTCATACTCAAATTGTTCATATTCAAATCGCTTGTATTCAAACTTCTCATATTTAAACGGTTCGTATTCAAACTTTTCATAATCAAAAACTTCAATTCCTATTTCTTTTAATACTTCTTCTGGCAACTCGTAATTTTGATCCACTAAACCAAATAGAGTAAATCCTGAATCGACACAAAATGATAGTACTGGATTATATATTGAAGAGTAAATTACAGAACCAGCTATCGATCCTACAAAACTACCAATCATATATCCTAGTACAGGAATTTCAATCAGAGATTGGCTCACAGAGCCCATTGATAAAGCACAAGTTGTCACAAACATTTCTTTTATTAATTCATTAACCATCTCAGCTCTACTCATGTTGCCAGTAGTGACTTGATACGAATTTTTCATTGAATTCATCACTAATACAGTCACTGCACCAACTACTGATGGATCAATAGATTTCATTGCACTACCACATAGCCCTGCCTTACAACTTGCTGTAATCGCTGCTGAAACTGTACCTCTTACAAATCCTTCGCCTGCACCTGTAATAGCCGCAAATCCTATCTTTTTGAATTGACATTCTTCAATTTCTCCATTTTTAATTAGATAAGCTATGGCATTCAATACTTCAGGAGCAACTCTTAATGCCATTGATATGGTTGCTGCAGTTAAGCCAGCTTTATACGCATGTCTTAAGATATTGGTATACTTAATCAATTCTTCAGTTGTTAAGTGTAAATCCTTAGAATTTACTCCACCCTCTTTAGACAATTTTGCAAGTTCACGTGCTTCCTGTTCCGACAAAGCAATCGATTCATTCCCCTTATTATCTTTAACTTTATCACTCAGTAATTTTAGAGTTTCTTCATAGCGATGAACTTGCTCCGGTCGCTTTACAGCTTCTTCTCTTATTTTTCGCTCTAAAAACATAGTAGCTTCTTTTAGCTGATCTGATGGAATTACTCTATACTGTCCTTTATAAACTGGATCACTCAAAATTGTGTCTGCTGAGTATCCTCTCTTCTCTAAATATAAATCTAAACTATCTTTTCCACCTTGAGACTTATATTCGCTAAAACGTTGAAAAATACTCTTAGCTTGTTGTTCTGCACTGGATGCTCCATTTTTATAATATTTTAAACCAAATTCAGCATCGAAGTTTATTCCTGTAATATCAGCAGAGCCAAAGTCATGGCTACGATCAACTTGTACCCTGTTTTTTGAAGAATTAATAGCTGCATTAATATTAAAAGTCCCAGCATGCCAAAACTCAGCAACATCTCCCTTTAGTGTATCTATACGTGCACCATTATATTCAAATTCATTTAGATTATTCACCAACTTCTTTATCTCTGATTCTACAGAGTTTAAATAATGTACACCAGCAGTATGTCCTGCAAAATTACCTGCGTGCTTTTGAAAGAATTCGTATCCTTCTCTAAAGCCTTCCATTCATTATCCCTCCAAGAACTCAGATAATCCATCCATATATAGTATAGCTGTCAGACCTCTGTATTGTTGATCCATGATTTTCTCTTTATCAGTTCCTGTAAGAAATTGAGTAACACCTAGCACTGCACCAGTAGCTAATGTAATCCCAGGGGCCAAAAAACCTAGTAGTGCACCTCCTGCTATCAAAGCTGCTTTATTTCCACCAACGACATCATTAACTGCATCTAAAGCTTGCTCTGGAAGTGATTTTGAAAATTCTATCTTTTCAAAGTCAGACTTATATCCACGACAAAAATCAACAAATTCATCATAAGTTTCTGGTTGACTAATAACTTCTGATACTAGCATCATCCCACGTTTTCCTAACCAACCATATTTCATTCCATATTTTTCAAATTTTATGTTCATGCTTGATATTTCATTCTTACTTGATTGATTCTCGCCAATAAAGAGTACATGTTGTTCAGAGGTTAAAGTTGCCATATTAGCTAGATAGTCCTTTTCGAGCCATACAGCTACTTCAATCGCACCATCTTTTGTGCCAACAATTAAATTATCTTCATCATCATTTGTACTTACAAGTTGACGTAAATAATTACCGTATCCATGAGTTTTATCATCGCAAACAATAATCAATTTTGTAACATTTTGTCCAAACATAAAGTTTCTCCATTTTTTTCTAAAATTTATAATTTTTTCTTCTTGATAAGTTTCATAATAGAATGTATAACATGTTCTACAATATCCATTAAAATAGTTTCATGCGCTTATTATACCATTTAGCCATAGATTCTGACAAGATGAAAAAAAGCCTTGTCTTCTATAATACAAAGCTTATTTTCTTATTTAACTCACCAAAACCAGCCTTCATTATCGTCAATGGCTTGGGCTTCTTTGCGTTTGCGTGGACCTGTTCCGTACATTTCTGCTTCGATTTCTTCCTTGGTTGGCATGACAGAAGCTAGGATGATATAGATAATCACGCCAAGTCCAAAGTTTGCGACTGTAAAAATGGCAAATAGGAAACGAACAAGGGTAACATCAAAGTTCCACTTGTCTGACAGACCTGCCAGAACTCCTGAAATCATGCGATTTCGTCTCATCTTATAAAATTTACTGTTCATGTTATTTCCTCTTTCTGCTAGGTTAGACTTAGTATATCACGGATAGGCTAGGCTTTCATCAGTCCTCAGGCTGATTTACTAGTAGCAACTTTCCTCGACAAAGTCCACACCGATAGCGTTTGGTATCAATCCTACGCTTGCGATGATAAGTTTGCTGGCAGGATTGGCAACGATAGAGCTTGATTGGCTTGGAGTTGCTATTGGGCAAGGTTGGCACAAAGCGTAATCCATCCACTGCTTTCAACAGTTCCTTAAAATCCTTATCCTTGTGTTGATAGCCCTTCCCTTGAAAATAGAGGTGATAATGACAGAGTTCATGGCGGACAATTTTCCTAAAAACATCCAACCCCAGTTCCTGATAAACCTTGGGATTAAAATCCAAATGCCCATCTTTGGGGAAAAATCGCCCACCTGTCGAACGTAGACGAGAATTCCACTGAGCTTGATGGATAAAAGGTCTACCGAAGTCTCCTAGTGAAACCTGCTTAACGTAATCAGTCAGTTTCATTTGGAGCTAGCAGCGACAGATTGACTTTTTCACGTTCAGTATCGATTTTCTTAACCCAAACCGTTACCAAATCTCCGACTGACACTACTTGGCTAGGATGTTTGATAAATTTGCGACTCATGTGAGAAATATGAATCAAGCCGTCCTCGTGAATCCCGATATCAACGAAGGCACCGAAATCAACAACGTTACGCACCACACCTTCTAGCTTCTGACCAACCACTAAGTCTTTGATATCTAGGACATCTTGCCGAAGTACAGGTGCGTCAAAGGAATCACGGAAATCTCGACCTGGTTTGAGAAGATCTGCAATGATATCTTTAAGGGTTTCTGGACCAAGGTCTAGCTCTTGCGCCATTTCTTTGACTGAAAGCGACTTGAGTTTGCTTTGGGCCTCTTCGTTCAGTTCCTTGATATCCAAGATTTTGAAGAGTTCCTTGACGGCAGCATAATTTTCTGGATGAACTCCTGTATTATCAAGGATATTGCTACTTTCTGGAATGCGAAGGAAACCAGCAGCCTGCTCAAAGGCCTTAGCACCAAGACGTGGAACCTTCTTGATTTGGGCGCGTGAAGTGATTTTTCCTTCTTCCTCACGGTATTTGACAATATTTTCAGAAATGGTTTTATTAAGTCCAGCAACATGGGAAAGGAGGGCTGGACTGGCTGTATTGATATTGACACCGACTTGGTTTACCACTGTATCGACAACAAAGTCCAGACTTTCAGACAATTTCTTCTGACTGACATCGTGCTGGTATTGACCGACACCGATTGACTTAGGATCGATTTTGACCAATTCAGCAAGGGGATCTTGCAAGCGACGGGCGATTGAGATAGCAGAGCGCTTTTCAACGGTCAAGTCTGGAAACTCCTGACGAGCTAGTTCGCTGGCAGAATAGACAGAAGCACCACTTTCATTGACGATGACATAGCTGACTTCTGGAAAATCTTTAAGAACTTCCGCCACAAAGGCTTCACTTTCCCGACTGGCCGTTCCATTTCCGATGGCAATAATTTCCACGCCATACTGGCCAATCAGGTCGGCTAAGTCTCGTTTTGCTTCTTCAATCTGACGAGCGGAGGCTGGTTTAACAGGATAGATGACCTGTGTTGTCAGCATTTTTCCTGTCGTATCAACGACTGCCAGCTTGGCACCTGTACGAAAAGCAGGGTCAAATCCTAGAACCACGCGCCCTTTCAGCGGAGCAACCAAGAGGAGATTGCGCAGATTGTCAGAAAAGAGTTGGATAGCTCCTTCTTCTGCCTTCTCAGTTAATTCTGTCCGAATACGGCGCTCGATAGCAGGCAAGACTTTTTTCTTAACAGATTGCTGAACAACTTCATCAATATAAGTATTTTTTACCTTGAAACGAGCAGCAAAGAAGGCAAGAATACGGTCCGTAGCATGTTCAAAACCGACCTTCAAAATCCCTAGTTTCTCCCCACGATTGAGCGCCAAGGTACGATAGCCTTGCATATTTACAACTGTTTCAGAAAAATCATAGTAAATCTGAAAAACCTGTTTTTCATCAAGACTTTCATCCTTAATTTGAGAAGTAAGTTTAGAGTGTCTCAGCACCTCCTGATAAGTCATAGCACGTAAATTGACATCTTCCGATAAGGCTTCGACCAAGATATCAACTGCACCAGCCAAAGCTTCCTTCCCAGTCGCAAATCCTTCACAGACAAACTTCTCAGCCTCTCTCTCTAAGTCAGCTACATTCTGCAAAATCAGGCGAGCAAGTGGGAAGAGTCCTGCTTCACGAGCAATTGTTGCCTTGGTCCGACGTTTTTCCTTGTAAGGAAGGTAGAGTTCTTCTACATCTGCTAGTTTTTCGGCAGCTAAGATAGCTTCTTCCAATTCCTTTGTCAGCTTGCCTTGTTCTTGAATCTTAGTCAAGACAGCTTCCTTTCGGTCATTGAGATTGGTCAGACTTTTATCCAGATCGATAATGGCCTTAATCGCCACCTCATCCAAACTACCAGTCATGTCCTTGCGATAACGCGCTATAAAGGGAATAGTCGCCCCTTCAGCTGTCAAACTTAGAACAGTATCAATTTGCTTTAAAGTCACTCCCAAATCCTGGGAGATTTTTTCATATTTTTTATCCATGAATCTATTATACCACAAGCTGGAAGGCTTGCTCCAATCCTTTTCATACTCAATGAAAATCAAAAAGCAAACTAGGAAGCTAGCCACAGACTGCTCAAAACACTGTTTTGAGGTTGTAGATAAGACTGACGAAGTCAGTCACATATATACGGCAAGGCGAAGCTGACGTGGTTTGAAGAGATTTTCGAAAAGTATCAACTATCAAAAACAAATTAAAAAACTCCCTTTTCCTCAAAATAATAGTATAATAGAGGTAGAATTTAGAATCGAGGTACACCTATGGCTGTAAAATTTACAAAACGAGACGATTTGGACAAGATGTTTGAAGAGTTTGCGAAACTCCCAGATTTGAAGCAAGTCACTTTCCCTGATGACAAAGAGAAAAAAGTCAAAGCAGAAAAGAAAAACTAGATGACTGCTTTCCAACAACTCCCATCTAGTGTGCTTCAGACTGGAGCCATTTTTCTCTCCATTATCATTGAAGCCCTCCCCTTCGTTCTGATAGGAAGTATTGTCTCAGGTCTGATTGAGGTTTATATCACACCTGACAAGGTTTATCATTTTCTCCCTCGAAATCGTTGGGGGAGAATCTTTTTTGGGACCTTTGTTGGGATACTTTTCCCTTCTTGCGAGTGTGGAATTGTCCCTATTATCAATCGTTTTCTGGAAAAGAAAGTTCCTAGTTACACGGCCGTTCCTTTTCTTGTGACTGCACCAGTTATCAACCCCATTGTTCTATTTGCGACCTATTCTGCCTTTGGCAATTCCTTCCACATCGCTCTGTTACGAGCTCTGGGTTCCATTATTGTAGCTGTGATACTAGGAATTTTTCTGGGATTTTTCTGGCAAGAACCCATTCAAAAAGAAAATCGTCTGGCCTGTCATGAGCATGATTTTTCTCACTTGGGCCCTGCAAAGAAAGTTTTTCAAGTCTTTGTGCAGGCCATTGATGAATTTTTTGATACGGGACGTTACTTGGTATTTGGCTGTCTCTTTGCCTCTGTTATACAGGTCTACGTTCCGACTCGGATTCTGACTTCTATCAGTGCGACCCCTCTTTTTGCCATCTTGCTCTTGATGCTTTTGGCCTTTCTTCTCTCTCTCTGTAGTGAGGCGGATGCTTTTATCGGAGCTTCTCTTCTCTCGAGTTTCGGCTTGGCACCAGTTCTGGCCTTTCTCGTTATCGGCCCAATGCTGGATATCAAAAATATTCTCATGATGAAAAATTACTTGAAAGCACGCTTTATCAGTCACTTCATTACGATTGTGACTCTGGTAGTTTTAGTCTATTCTCTCTTGATTGGAGTCATCCTATGATTCGATTTTTAGTTTTAGCTGGCTATTTTGAACTGACCATTTATCTCCATTTGTCGGGCAAATTAAACCAGTACATCAACATGCACTATTCCTATCTGGCCTATATTTCCATGGTGCTTTCCTTTATCTTGGCAATCGTTCAATTGTATATCTGGATGAAGCAAGTCAAAACCCACAGTCATCTGAACAGTCGATTGGCGAAGGTAACGAGTATTGCTCTTCTGGCAATTCCAATTGTTGTCGGTTTAACTTTCCCAACTGTTAGCTTGGATTCTCAGACCGTTTCTGCTAAAGGCTATCATTTTCCGCTATCAGAAGGAACGGATCAAGCCATTCAGACCAGCGAAGGGACGACAAGCCAATATTTGAAACCAGATACCAGTTCTTATTTCTCAAAAACAGCCTATGAAAAGGAGATGCGAACGGCAGCAGATAAATACTTGTCCCAAGATAGCATTCTCATCACGAACGAAAACTATATGGAAGTCATGGAAGCCATATACGACTATCCAGATGAATTTGAGGGAAAGACAGTCCAGTTCACAGGCTTTGTCTATAATGACCCCAGTCATGCCAATAGCCAATTTCTGTTTCGCTTCGGCATTATCCATTGTATCGCGGATTCTGGTGTCTATGGATTGCTGACCAAGGGAAATACCCGTCAGTATGAGAATAACACCTGGATAACAGCCAAAGGAAAACTAGTCAATCACTATCATAAAGAACTCAAACAAAATCTTCCAACCTTAGAAATCGATAGCTTTACCAAAGTCGATAAACCAGAAAATCCCTATGTGTATCGCGTGTTTTAAAAGAAAAATCGAACAAGTTCTCTTCTGAATGACAGAAAAAGAACCTGTTCGTTTTTTGTTATATGATAATTAGTGACTTGTAGATTTTTATCTTATACCATTTCAAGTAATACAAGTGGTTCAGTGAGTATAAGCGAGCCACTCATTAATTAGACTAGCGATTTCTCTAGGTGCTTCAGTATAAAGCTCATGACCAAAGTTTTCTAAAAAAATAGTATCAAAATAGCCTGGCAATTCTTTTAGGGCTTCCTCTCTCCATCTAGCTTCATTAGGATATCGAGGACTAATAAACAAGGTATCTCCCACTTCTCTCTTGAAAGCTTGTATTTTCCGCCGTAGTCGAAGAATCGCTTTTATTTTTTCATAATTTATAGCTAACTCATATCTATCATACTCCGCATTCCAGTGATAAGACTGTCTTACAGCTTCCTCCATATTTTCTGACCAATGCTTTGCTTCGGATTTCTCTTTAGAGATAAGAAGATTTAAGTCCGAAACGACTTGAGATTCGATATAGTTTTTAGCTTCCTTTAACTCTGTATCTAAAGGTAAAATTTTATCTAAATCTATATAGCCACCATCCAAAAGAATCAGTTTTTTCACTTCATGAAATTCCGATGCGAGATAACGAGCCAAATCCCCTCCAAGAGAATGGCCTATCAAACAGATATGTTCTTTCTCAACAATCTTATTTTTAAACCATGCTTTCAATTCTGTTTCATCTCGAAGATGATTTTCATACGGATTTAGAAAACAGACCTGCGAATCTAGTTCTTGAAGAAAATCCTTGCTATGATAGACATTGCTTCCTAGACCGCCAATAAAAAATATCTTCATTCAATTATTTAATACTATGCTTATTCATCTTTTGTTCAAAGATAGTCGTGATAATCTGACGCAATTCTTCGCGTTCTTTTTCTGGTATATCACCACTTGTTTGAGCTGCAGCGTAGAGTTCAGGGTGTTCAATTGAAATACGTTTAATCGTACGTGTCGTAGCATGTTTTCTGACAAAAAACGGGATTCGCTTAATCAAGTCTTGTGGGACGAGCGCAAGAATCTTCTCAGCGGTTTCCTTGTCACTAATCTTAGACGTAGTCAGCCCCTTCTTAATCATTTCCTGTTCTTTTGCTGTAAAATCTTTTAATTCCATCTGATTAATCCTCCAATTTTCTCTAAGTTAAATTATATACCAATCCAGATAAAACTACAAATGGACTGTTTGGAAATACGAGCAATACTGTAAAGAAGACTCTGATTTTTAATTATGAATCTTCCTCCTCAGTCACTTCCCATACTTCTGATTGATAGCCTTCCCCATCAATATCGTATCTTTGGATATAACCAATAAATGTTTCATTTTTTCGTGGTTTCTGGCTATTAACGAATAACTCATCAAAAATATAAATAAAAGATCCCCCAAAGTGAAAAATCTTATCTGATTTTTAAAGTATATCGGAAGAAACTTGGAGAAGTTACCACAAAAAAACCATAATATTCATATTAGTTTTCACCATTACGAATATTATGGAGTCAATAACTGATATTGATTTTAAATCCAATTATTTTATATAATTCCTAATCTTCCTGCCAAAATATATACGTAATATTTTCTAAATGAACGATATACTTAAACTCTAGAAAATCTGGCTCTTCATAATAATCAATAGGATCAAAGAAAAAATAATCATACTCAATTTTTTTAGAACGTTTGTATATGTACAAGCTATGAGGATGAGTTTTGTTACCCCAAAAATCTATCTCTATATGACCAATATCCTTCTCTTTATAATGTCTATCTATAAATTGATTAACAGCCTCAACATATTCCATTATTTACCTCATAATTATTAAGAAACTTAACTTAGCATTCTATACTAGCAAATGAATTAGACAACTTAATTAACTAAATTACTTTCTTTTCCAGATTCTATAGCTTCTTTTAATAATTCAAAATCAACAAACTCAGCTAATCGACAATAATCACAATCGTTTTTACCACAACCACCAGTAAAATCAGCTGTATTCATATGAGACCAGAAGTTTTGAATTTGTGATGTAACTAAGTCTAAATCCTCTTTCGTAACTTGTATAGTGTGAATTGAATAGCCATTTTCAGTACTATTATCATCAAGAAAAATATACTGAGTTTCAATTCGTTTATCAGTCGTATCTATTTCAGAAGAATTTTCTAATAAAAGATTATAGAAGACTGCTTGACGCCAATAATCATGTCCAACTTCTAGTTCCTCAACACCTCTTTGAGCAGAACCTGTCTTATAATCTACAACTCGAATAAGATCATTATCAAATTCAAGCTTATCGATAATCCCATTGATTAAGTAATTATCTCCTAATTTAACACGAAGTTCTTTCTCTAAGGAAACATGCTCCCCTTTTAAACTATTAGGAATATAATGTTCAAAAAGATTAGTCAACAAGTTATGTCCATATTCTTTTAATTCTTCTACAGACATTGTATCAATGATTTCCTCTTGATGAGAGTACAATGAACTATCATAGAATTCAATTGCGTCTTCTAATTGTAAATCTTCTTTATAGATTTTTTCCATTGTTTCATGAATTGCAGTCCCAAATACGGGACCTGTGGGGGCATGATTGATTGTTATTTTTGTAGATTTTTCTTTTGCTCCTGCTGATAATCCAACTGCTTGAGATAACTGTAAAACATCATCAAAGTAGATACTCTTTGGACAATGCAGGTAACGATTCAATTTGCTAACGCTTAAACTCTTATAATTTCCCCGTGTTTGTTGATAGGTGGCAATATCTAAAGCTTCAGTATTATCAAATTTAGGTTCTGTGTTAGCTAATACTTGGAGACAGTAGTCGCATGGGTAATTATCTCTGTCCTTTTTCAATACTCCACAACCACAGTTAAAATCGCCTTGTTTAATTTTCATAATAGATTCTTTAATCTGATTAAGCACTATATCAACTTCTTTTTGAGTGATTCGTATATCTTCAGTTTCAGAAAAACCATCTTCATTAGTTGAATTCTCAACCAAAACATATTTAACAAGTATTTCTTTGTCAGAAATATCGATACCGGCATTTTTGAAGAGGATATAATAGAATACAGCCTGACGCCAATAATCACCACCAAGGGGTTCTTTTTCACTCGGAGCTACTAATTTCTTTTTAGCATTTTCAAAATTTCCTGTTTTATAGTCGACTAGACGCACTATATTGCCGTCGCATTCAATTTTATCGATTTTTCCGTTTATCTCGATATCAGATATTTCCGATAGGTCTACGGTGGTATTTAAAATATCGCCTAGTCGAATACCTTGAATAGGTACCTCAACTGCAACTACACCATCTTTGAGGTATCCAGCTTTCTTGTAAAGATTTTCAATAATCTTTTTCCCTCTAGCATAGTCATCTTTCTTTATTCTATCTGAAGTCAATTGATAAGATTTTTCTTCAAAGACTGTCTCAAATAATTTTAAAGCTTCTTCTGGAGAAAGTACTGTTTTTGCAGTTAATTCTGAACTTTGTGAACCATCTACAGATATATATATTTTTTCTAAGACTTCGTGAATAATGCTACCAAATACCATAGCTTCGTTCGTCTCAGAAGGTAATTTTAATCCTTTATTGAAATAAAAACTCAAAGGACATTTAAGAAAAGCATTTAATGTACTAACGCTTAAACTCAATTCGTCAAAAATTTCATTGAGAACATCGTTAGAAAATTTCGGTATTACTACTTTATCTACAGATTGACGATCCTCAAAAGATTCTGTCACGTCTACCTCATCAATAAATTCCTCAAATTCATTAATTAAGTGGGTTTTAGTAGAATCATCAGAATAAGAGAGATGGAGCACCTTCTTTGCCCGAGTCATGGCAACATAAAACAAGCGACGGTTCTCCTCTTCTTTTAGTTGAGATTCATTTTCATCTTTTCCATTTAAACTTGGTGGATAAGCGAATCTACCTGAATTATTTTCACCTCCCGGCCAAGCTTCACTCTTTTTCTTTCCATCATTGCATTTCATTATAAACACATGATCAAACTCGAGTCCTTTAGAACCATGAGCTGTCATTAATTGAACGCAGTTACTTGGAGAACCTGAGATATCTTCAATTGGTAGACTAATTCCCATTTCTTCTAAAGATGATAATTGATTTAAAAATCCTTTGACAGTCAATTTAGGATGGATGTGGCATTCCATCAACATTAACTTGTAAAGTTCATTTAAAACAGAAACCAAATGATATTTTTCTTTTGACTTCATAATATACTCATCGATACTTAAAGATTTTAATACATCGCTAAGGACATACATAGGCGATAGGTATTTTGATGATTTATTTACTTTTTTTCGAATGATTTCTAATTTTTGATCAATTTCTGCTATAGTGGGGATTGAAATTTTTTCATCTTTCTTTAGATTTCGCATCATTGCGATTTGTGATAGTTCTACCTCAAAGAAATCAAAATATACAATTTTTCGAAGTTCTCTAACATTTCTTAATGATTGGCAAAGATATTTTAAAATAGCTACAATTTTTTTGAAAAAAGGTTCATTAAATAAATCTTTATTTTCTTTCATTTGAACGAAAATACCATTATCACGAAGAATCTTCGCAAACTCTTCTCCGTAAGAATTTCTTCCATAAATGACTCCGATTTCATCAGGAGATACACCCGAATCAATCAACTCTTTAATCTCAGTAAGTACACCAAACATTTCAGCTTTTGCATTTGCGTAGGATTTCAAGATTGGCAAATGATAGTCATAATCTTTGTTAGCTCCTGCTGCAATAAGAAGTTTCTCTTCTCTTGGATTATGACTAATTAGTTGTCTTGAAGCGTCAATTATAGCTTGGGAAGAACGGTAATTTTCGTCAAGTACTATTTTCGTAGGTTTATACTTCTTATCAAAATCTCTAATATTATTTGCACTTACTCCTTGGAAACGATAAATACTTTGATCATCATCCCCTACAACAAAAATATTTGGATTATCTTTTCCTTTTACTAGTAAATCTACAAGTTTATTCTGAACAACTGAAGTATCCTGAAACTCATCAACAAATAAATATTTTATAGCATCAGATACACTTCTTTGAAAATCGTCATTTTCCTCCAACTTTTCAATTGTCCATAAAATCATATCATCAAAGTCAAAATAATTATGTTCACTAATATCATTGCTGTATTTTTCTACAATGTCAACTCCAGCAAGTAATTTTTTAGTATTTTCTTGTAATTCGTTTATGGCATTATCTTTATAATCTCCAGCTTTCTTATCTTTAGTCTTTCTAGCATATTTGAATTTACTATACAAATCGTCTCCAGGTATGGATAAATCAATCATTTTAAAGTATTCATCTATCTCTTTTTCAAAATCCTCTTTGTTCAGATTTTCACGTTTCATTTTATAAAAAAGTTCTAGTAGCTGGTCTTTAGCAGAATAACGTTTACCAGAGTTTTTATAAAGAGGATTTCCTTCTATAACATATTCATCCATAATTTCTTTTAGGATTTCATATTTGGCTGCTGTTGAGATAATTTGGGGTTGTCCACCGAAAATTTCAGAGTTTCTTAAGATTAACTCACTACAAAAAGCATGGATTGTCGATACTCTTACCTTACGTCCTTCTTCTCCAATCAATTTTTCTAATCTATCCAACATTTCTGATGCACCTGCCTCTGTATATGTTAAACAGACAATTTCTTCTGGACTTGTATGATAATTTGTTAAAATATTTGCGACACGACGTGACAGAATTTGAGTTTTACCTGTACCAGGACCAGCAATAACCATAACAGGTCCTTCCACCGTATCAACTGCTTTTTTCTGTTGTTTATTAAGTTTATCATATTCTTCATTAAATAAAGTTTTAAAATCTTCTGTTGCCATCGTTTTACCTCACTTAACTATAAGTACTTCTTTTGTGTTAATTATACCATATTTAAAAGCGTTTTCACATATGGTGTTAAATACTGACTTAAGTATTTTAGAATCTATAAGAGAAGAAAATCTAAATATTAAAATCACTTCGTTTTGTTTCAATAACTCTCATTGCCGCTTTAACTGCATGAAATTCATCAATCAACTTTCCAAGAAGATGGTAATTTTGTCTAGTTAGTCTTCCGGACATTATTTTTTGGGAAATTTCTTGGAAACTATTTAAATGACTCTCTACACTTAATAACATTTCCTTAGCATCCTTTAAGTAATATTTTCTTGCTAAATTTTCAACTTCTTCCTTGAATGAGTCAACATTATATTCATGAATGGTAATCTTCTTTCCTTCCATAATAACATCATTTGCCTCATAACAAGTAATAAATTTTTGTTCGATTGTATTACATACAAAAATTACCCCATAATCCGAAACATATTTTTTCTCTTCTGGCCGTTGTTCGACCGTCGAATCATAAATAGTTAAGCTAGCAATTTGCCTTCCAACCCATTTAGAAAGAGAGTCTGCATTCACCTCAAACCGTTCCTGAGCTCTTTGTGCAAAATGATCCGTCCATGTATACTGGGGTGCATAAGAAAGTCCCATACTTTTCTCCTTTCATGGATTATCTCTTTAAAACTTCAAAAAGTAATTCAACTCCATCTGAATATACAACTACCTTGTCTCCTTTATTGAGACAACCATTGATAATTAACTCTGACAATGGTGTTTCAACTAATTTTGTAATACCTCTCCTAATTGGTCGAGCGCCGTTTTCAGGATCATATGTCTTTTTAGCAAGTAATTCGATTGCATCTTCGGAAAATTCCAGTTCATAACCACTATCCTTAATGATGTTTACTTCTTTTTCAAGTAATAATTTTGTAATTTGAAGAATTGATTCTTCCGTAAAAGGTTTAAAGGTTACAATTTCATCTATACGATTTAATAATTCTGGACGGAAAAAGTTTTGAACAGCTTCCATCGTCTGTTCTCGAATGGTTTGTTCAGATTGTTCTTGCGTTTCAATTCTTGAAAAACCAACCTTTTTATCTTTTTTAATGGCATTTAAACCTAGATTAGAGGTTAAGATAATAATCGTATCGGTAAAATCAACTTTTTGTCCCATAGCGTCTGTTAGGATACCATCATCAAAAACTTGTAACATTAAGTCATAAACTTTAGGGTGAGCTTTTTCAATCTCATCCAATAGTACAACTGCTTTCGGATTTCTTTTAACAGCATTTGTTAAAACTCCCCCTTGACCAAATCCTTTGTAACCTGGAGGAGCACCAATTAATTTTGAAACTTCATGTTCTTGTTGGTATTCTGACATATCCAATCGAATAAGATCCTCTACTGAACCTGTTAGCTCTTCTGATAATATCTTTGCTGTTTCTGTTTTACCTACGCCACTAGTACCTAGGAACAAAAAGACTCCGATAGGACGTTTAGGATTTCTAAATCCTGTTTTTGAACGAATTACAGCTTCTGCAATCGAATTTGTAGCATCTGATTGACCAATAACTTTTTCTGCTAAAGTATTTTTTAAATTGGAAAGACGAAGTAACTCTTGTCCCTCTGCTTCTTTTCCAACCTTCATATCTTGTTCCTTAACTTCAACACCTGCTTTTTGTTCTACTGCTTTCTTTATGTCATCTTTTGAAATTTTAAGCTCATACTTACTAACAGTTAAGTTGTTGCGAGCTCCTAGAAATTCACCAAGTTTATTTTCAAGTCTTTCTCTTATTTCTTCTATAGCCTCCTCATTGTATTCAATAGCTTGTGCTTTTTCCAATTCTTCCTTCAACTCATTGACTTCATTTTGATAGTCTCTAATCAGAGTAACTTCTTGTTTTGCTTCAATCCGGACCAAAGCACCTGCATTATCAATGATTGTAAAGGCGGAGTCGGGCAGTTTTTCTCCTTTTAAATACTTTTTGGCAAGTCTCACCGCTAGTTCGATTGTGTCTTGTTCAAAATTTACATGATGAAAATTTTCATATGCAGGTGCTATTGTCTCAACAATTTTCACTGTATCTTCGATACTTGGTTCCTCTACAATTACTTTTTCAAAGCGACGTACAAAAGCAGTGTCACCTGAAACATATGTATTCCACTCTGACGGGGTGGTTGCTCCAATAATTCGAAAATCTCCCCGTGCCATTAAAGGCTTGAACAAATCTGTTAAAGATTTGGCTCTTCCTAACATATGAATTTCATCAATAAATAAGATAATATCTTTTTCCCGCTTCATTTCTTCTATGAATCTATTGATACCTTCACTCGTATAGGCATTCAGTGTTGCATGTAAATCATTTAAATTAAATTGAAGGATTTTCTTTCCCTTAAGAGATAAAACCTCATCTCTAGAGATACGCATAGCAATACCGTCTACAATAGCCGACTTACCAACGCCTCCATCTCCTAGTAGCACTACATTGTTTTTATCTCTACGTGTGAGGGCAATCTCCACTTTTCGAATCTCATCATCACGTCCTACAACCTCCATTAACTCTCCATTAAGAGCCTTCGAAGTGATATCTGTAGCTATATCATTTAAAAGAGAGTAATCTGGATTTGATAATTTAGAGGAGATATGTGCTGCTCTTTTTTCTTTGCTGGCTCTATCTCTCTCCGCTTTTCCATCTGTTAGCGCACGAAATCTAAACCATGAATTTGTAAAAACATCTAGCAATCCATCTTCTGAGTAACTATTTCTACCACTTAACAAGTATTGTTTGTAAATTAAGTGATTTGCATTTGTTTCCTGCTCTTGGGAAATTCCAGATAGAATCCAATAAGAATCAATGACACCATCAGGAGAATTTTGCAAGCGCATCTCTTCAGCAAAATCAAAGATAGATTTCATATATTCAGACATTGGAAATTCATCACATTCAGCAAAATAGTAAGAAGAGGGTGCTTCTTTTATGATTTCTACAGGTGAAGAAGTAATTTGATTATGGATTATCCTTCTTTTAGAAAAAGCTTCTAATTCTTCGCTCTCAATATTGGTACGAGGTCTACTTCCAATCATTTTTCCATTAGCAAATTCCTTTAACAATTTGCCTTTTGTTAAAGAATGATATCCTAAAGCATAGCCAAGCCCTGTATCACTCACATCCAATAAGCAAAAAAGAATATCCTGACTCTCCACAACTTTATACTCCTTTTGAAGTATCCGATCATGCAAAGCTTCCAGGGCAAGTTTTAGTTGGCGACTAACTTTATATTTTACAGTATGTTTTTTTGACATGTGATTTCCCCTTACAATAATTTTTTTAATGTTTCCTTAACATCTTCATCAAGATACAATACTTGTGAATACATATCCTCTACATTCCAAGCAAGAATTTTCCCATCTGCTAAGTGTCTTAGATCAGATAAAGTTAGCGAAATCAAATCACCACTAACATAACTCCCATGAAACTCTATTACTTCTTTTATATTTTCTAACCATTCTATTTCAAAATCATCTCTTATTTCACATTTATACATCTATTGTTACCTTCTTTCCTTATCTGTATCTCTATTATAAACGAAGAGGTAGACAAATTTTGTCTACCTCTTCATTTTTTATAATTTTTTAATGTTTTTTCAAGAGATTTTTGTATTTCTTCAATCAACTTTGTAGGCGATAAAAGAGTTACTGCCTCACCTTGCCCTAGAATCCATCGTTTGAGACCTGGTGTATCTTGGCTTGTAATTCTTACTTTTATTTCATCATAATTCTCAGAAAGAATTTTATGCTCTGGAAACTGATCTAAAACAATTTCAGCATTTCCTTTATAGATCAAAGTAACATCAATTTTTGTTCCTTCAAAAGCATCTACTTTTTGATTTCGAACATCCCCATCTCTATACTTATACCCATATGAAATCTGTGGTTTCCTTATATGAGATTTACTAAAAGTCTCAATTCTATCAACACGAAACGTTGTATACTTTTCATGTTTCAAATGGTAAGCAACCAGATAAAAATAGTGGGCATCATAATATAGAGAAACAGGGAAAATGATGTGGCTTTTAACATCTTTCAACGGAGCTTTATATTTTATGTCGAGCATTTGTTCACTACGAATAGCTTCCGACAAAATCCAAATTGTGTCGATTCTATCCTTATCATTAGTCAGTGACTTATACTTTAAACGCTCACTTTCAATAATGGCTTTTACATCATTTTGTTCTTCAATTGAGAGCAAAGATAGAAGGTTATCGAGCAATGATTTTAGTTCGGATTTGTTTAGTGCACGATTCTCCAAAAGAATTTTTGAGATTACCAAAATATCCTTTTTATTAAAAGTTGTTTTACCAATCAGACGATAGGTATTATCTGAAGTATCGAACTTTATCTCTGTATTTGATATAAGCTGATCTTGCAAAAAACTTTTCAAAGTACTTATATACCTTTGTGCAGTCCTATAATCAATCCCATATTCATCACTTAATTGAGCTTTTGATAGCCTCTCACCATCTTGTAAACGGATAAAAATTGCTAAAAGGCGTTCTTGTGGTTTCATATTAGACATTTGAGTCACTCCAATAATCTTAATCTTCTTTTTCGGTTATCAAGTCAAAAATATCTCTAAAAGCTAATTCCTTTAGGAATTCCAAAGCCTTAAAGTCACGAACTGAGATTACATTACCAGAGGTTATCCCACCACCCTGTTGACTTGTTTGACAATAAAAGAAATGAGATTCAAGATCTTGCAAAAAATTGTCTTTAACTCCAACTTCTTCAAATATTTTATTAAATAATTTCTCCCAAGCTCTATCGTATTTACGAAACACAAATAATGGTTTCTGAGGGTTCTCATTTACTAAATACTTATAGATTCTTCTTAGGACAATATAAGCACCTAAACGAGATAGGTCTGAATTGAGAAGAATCTTCTCGCCAATACCATCGTTACCTAATTTTGGATCTTTACATGAGAAAGGGTATATTTCCAAGTTACATATTTTTTCAGCTATTTTACGAGCTTTTTTACGTTCCTCAGTATTTTCATCCCCTCGTTTATCTTTAAGATTTCTCATGTTTTTTCCATCTATTCCCAATAATTGGGCGTAGTATTGTGCTATATAATAATATTTTTCAGACAGAACCGGTTTTTTGCTATTGCTATGTTTTTTTAGTATATACTCTTCTTTAAAAAACTCCTCTTCTTCTGCAAACATACTATCTAATTCACGCGATAAGTTGCTTTTGTCGCTATAAATTATATTAGTAATTTCTTCATCTCCAATTTTGTCCAATTTATATCGTTCTTTTATGATATCTTTTATATCAGGCATATCATCTCTTGAGTAATCTTTTAATATACTTTGTATCTTCTCAACTGACTTTTTACTACTACTACTATCTTCATTTAATAACTTATAGGTTTTTCCAAAATATTCTACTAAGTCTATACTCTCTAGCCCTTTGTCAATGTCACTATCTTCATATTCTCCCAAATATCCCCTCGGATTTTCCATGCAGTGGAAGATGACTGCATTGTCAATATTTCCATGAAAATGGGTTGGAATTTGATAACGCATATTTACATGTTTACTTTTATTCTTAATTTCTTTTTTAGTTTCTTTATCAGCTTGTTCCATCCACTGCTTATCTGTATCTAAAATATCCAACCAAGAAAAATCATTATTAGAATCAGGATTATTAATACTATTTACAAATTCTTTAATTAAACCAGAGTCTTCATCTTGTTTTTTGTGCCAAGGACTAAATGTTTTTAAAAATTCATCTTTATCTTTATCTTTATCATTTAATACTTTGTCTAAAATTTCTTTAGGTTTACCTTTATCTAATAATGCCTGCATAAAAACTTTTTCTATTTCTTTTTTTAATTCTGTTCTTTTTTCTTCATTTAGTTCTTGTTTATCTCTACCTTGTATAGAATCTAAGGCATCTTGTAATGATTTTTTTAATAATTCTAAAAGTTCCTCTTTTGACATAAATCTATCCTCAATTTTATTATTTTTATGTTAATTGTTAATTTCATCAACAATTTCATTTTACCACATTCTATAGACAATTAATGTCTATATATAAAATTTCGTCAATTTAAATAGTATTTTCCAACTGATTTACTATCAGTTAATAAAAACATTAAATCAATACTTTTGTAAAACAATCAAATTCTGAAACATTGTTTTCTAAGAGGTGAAATCTTATGTATCAGTTAAATAATTAATAATCTTTCCAAAATACATAGGAACTATTCTCTAAGTTAATAATCTGTTTAAAATGAACAGAGTCATCCACTTCATAATAATCTATGTTATCAAAATTAAAGAAGTCACACTCAAACTCTTCAGATTGTTTTTGAATT
The DNA here is from genome assembly GCF_905187535.1 of Streptococcus mitis. Taxonomy (GTDB): domain Bacteria; phylum Bacillota; class Bacilli; order Lactobacillales; family Streptococcaceae; genus Streptococcus; species Streptococcus mitis_BS. The sequence continues at coordinate 5,906 of NZ_CAJJIE010000033.1, read as the reverse complement.
TCTAAAAAATATCGAGAATATTTTTCAGAATCCCTTATTCCTATTTCTATACTTTCAATACGGTCGTGATCTGCTTTTTGGTAGTAATTTTCTATAAATTGATTCGCAGCTTTAATAAATTCCATGTGTGACCTCATCTAGTTTATAAATCACATCTTTTCTCTCAATAATGATTTTACAGTCTAGTTTCTCCTTTGTAATTTTGTCCAACAATTTCTTATTGGGATTTATTGCTGTCGGAAATCCTACAGATTGAAGCATTGTAAAATCACCAGTTGTATCCCCATAAGCGTAGGATTTTTCGAAATCAATAAACAATTTTTTTAAAACTTGTAATTTTGAAGCTGAATCCCACATAGGAATCACTTCTCCAGTGTACTTACTATCAAGTTGAAGATAATTTGTTGCATACCAGATATCTGCGCCCAATTTTTCTGCCATTTTTGAGACCAAGAAATCAGGAGAACCTGAAATAAATATAATCTGGTGCCCCTGTTCCTTATGCCATTTGATCCGATCACGAGTGTATCGATAAAGTTTTTTACTTTCTTTTTCAATGACTTTTTTGGCGACAAAATCAATATCACGTACATCTTTATCTGCAATATACTTTGTATAAAGTTTTGCAGCAATATAAAGATAGTCATCATAATCCAGCTCTCTATTTTCCCAAGCATTTTTGTGAAACTTAATTTCAGATTTGACACTATTAGGAAAAACATCATAGGAAACACACTTCTCCATATGCTTTAAAAGTAAAGAATCTCTAAAAATTGTTCCATCGATATCAAATATAGCTGCTATTGGTTTATTCATTTTTTTCCTTTCTAATTACATTTAATTAAAAGATAATTTTAAAAACATATTTTTAATTGTTATAAAATAAAATCTTTAAAATTTCTTTATAGTTATTTAAAATATCTTTGTTTTTCGAAAATAAATCTTGGTTATCATTAAAGATTTTATAAAACTCGTTAAAGTACCATAGTTGTTTTTTCGGATCCTTTGAATTAAAACGGTCCCATAGTAAATCACCAATTATTAAGTAATCTTGATACAGTTCCATTAAATTCGCTAATTTATCAGAAAAAGTTACAAGTAAAACTTTTCTTAGCGACTCATCTTCTGCTACTTCTCGAAATTTTGCCAATTGAAGCTCTTTACGAGTTTGCCAATCTTTAATTGATTTATCTTCAGATTCCAAAGACATATATGAATAAACTTCATCATTAAATTCTTGTTTAATATCTTCAAGACTGACATCGGTATCTTCAACAGTATCGTGTAACCATCCGGTAGCAATAATATTAGAATCTTCTGTTAGTGTTTCTAATATATTATTGACCAAAAATAAGTGAAATGAATAAGGTGTGATTTTCCCTTTTCTTGTTTGATTTTTGTGAGCAGTTAATGCGAATTCTTTGGCATTTGTCATAAAACTATTTCCTCCTTTTGTCTCTGTTGAATATATATTTTTTATTCCACTTTTAAATTTAAAAATTTAGTAAAGTTAATCAACAACATACACTATTCTTCTGGAAGACATTCTACTAAATCTAAACCTTGGTTTACTAGAAATTCAAACATCTTTTTAGATAAGTGAAGTTCATTATTATGGAGATAAATCTTTTCATTTTCATCTTCCTTATAAGCATACGCTGGTACATGAACTACTTTCCTACCTTTTACTGGAACAAAATATAATCTCAAAAGTTCAAATAGTCTTTTTGAATTTTTTACAATAGCTTTCAATTTATTACTCCTTATTCTTTTCTACATATTCTTTTAACTCAGGAATTGACGATTCAAGTGATTCTACGAAAAAGAAGATTTCTTCTTTTTCTTTTTGCTTTTCTAAAATAGGGATAATTTCATCTTTATGTTTTAAATAAAATTCATTTTCTCTTAAATAATCATCATAGTAATCAAGTAAAAATTGAACTGAAACAATTTCATCACATTCATAGTATCCATAAACTATTAGGTTTTCAGCTGTGTAAGGTAAGTCTTTTATAGTTTTAACATCTATACTTATATCTTTTGTTTTTGAATTATATGTAATTGTTGCTTCTTGTTCCTTAACAAAATTCTGACTAGCTTCAGCATCTACATACTCAAATTTGATTTGAATATCTTGACTACAAACATATTCCTTCATTTGTCTTATAAGAACATCATCTGTATCTTGAAATAAAGTACAATCAAAAAAGTCATCTATATTATTCTCAAAACACCATCTACCCTCAGCAGTAAACCACATGTTGCATATATAATAACCATTTTCTTGAGTCGTTCTTGCTGAGACTACATCTGATATGTCAGATTGACTATCTATAATATCAGTTGGATAATAAACATATTTATTTCTTTCTTCTTAAATTAATAGAAAATACTCTATAGTTTTAAGATTTGATGCTTTAATATAAACTCTGCCATGTGCTTCTGATGAATTTGCCATATATTATTTACCTTCTTTCTCTTATTTCTATATAAGTATTATACAGCATAAGATAGACATATTTTGTCTATGGTATAATATTTTTTAACAAATCAAAAACACATAATACAAGCCTTAAAAAGCATTGATACTATGTGTCTTGACATAAAAATATTGACTTTAATTAAATTCTAATAAAAGACTATACCAGAAGTTAAAAAATGAAATAGTTAACAGAATAATATTTTGATGTTTGTACAATGAAATCATATTTTAAGAAGATAGATTGCTTTAAACTTACTACAATTAATTAAAAAAAGTTATTACGAGAGCTAGATTTAAAGCTATTTAAGATCATTATAGATAACAGCTGCTTGATTATCAATAGATTTAAATTCTTTAACAGATTTAGTGAATTTAGGGATGTTAATAATTCGCTTATTTAGACATTGAGCAAGGTGTTGAGGTACATCTGATCCATCCCAGTTGCCATAAAAGAAACTTCTATTTCTCCATTTATCTAAAGATTTCTGGGGAAATTCTGAATTAGAGAAACTGCGTTTATATAATTCTGGATAATCTTTTTTTAAATCCTCTATATTAGAATATTTCACAATAGTTTCTTCACTAGTTTCTATTTTACCCCCTTCTTTCCTTGTTGGGAAAGGATACTCTGAGGAATGTTCGTAAGCTTTCTTCCAACCTTGAATTTTATAAACACCAACACAAACACCACGATATAATGCAAGAGCATACTCTAAGTCTTTTTTACGTGATTCAGAAATATTCCAAACACCACGTACATTGTGATAAATATCTTCTGTAGTGTCATCAGCTTGAAAACTACTATTGATTTTAATGAGTACACATTTCTCCTTAATTGTTGAAAAATCAAAATCAGATAAGGCGTAGTTATCAATAAAATTATCAATTGTTCTAGCCTGAATCAGTCCATCTTTGGAGATTGTCGTTTTTTCTCTTTTTGACGCATGCCCGCTAACTATATTTGTTAATTCTTCATCCTCTTTTGAAAAATTAATAAGATTAATTAATGCTGATTCAGCCATAAAAGCTTCGTGCTCTGTTAAACCAAATTTAATGATTACAGGTATAATTTTTCCCTTATGTTTTCTAATAATTTGAATTTTTTTACTAATTTGTATGTTTTCTTCTTGAGCTACTTCTGTCAGTGCTTCGTCAATATGTGATATTAGGCGAGTTCCCTCTCCTTTACCAATATAGAAAGGTAGTTGCTTACCTTCTTCATATAGTCCGTAAACATAGTATTTATCTTTTTCGTTTTTGGTAGCACCAGTAATATCGTTTAATTTTTGATAGTTCATTTTTTTGCTCCTATTTAAATATATTATAAAAGTTCTGCTTCACACTATTAGAAATTAATTAAAATAATCTGTTTATTCTACCTTCTTTCTGATTCTGAACTATTTATAAGTTAAACTATATTTTCTTTAAAATCAAGTAAAATCCTAGAGAATAATCTAAATAAGTTTGGGGACAATATATAGGTTTACTAATAACTACACAATACAGTATTTACGATAGCATTAAAAAGAGTCTGTTATATTTATTTTATAAATCTTTAAATAATTTGCTCAAAGTTTTTGAAAATTCTTTTGTAGCATAAATTTTATCTTTTCCATCTCCTTTTAATAAGTGCTTAGCTCTTATAGTGGCATTTCTTGGGTTACTGGAGCGATAACATTTTTCATAAGTTTTTAATTCAGGAATAGCGTTAGTCCATTCAGCATAACCACGCGCGATAAGAATAGTTACAGGTGATTTGCTTTTATCCGCAATTCTTTCTTTAATCAAATTAAATAAAAATTGTTGAGTAGGAAGATATCCTTTTTTCTTAACTAGAGTAGTGATTTTTCTATCATAATCAACAGAATGGTAAGGGAAAAACTCAGCTAAAGCTATATGTTTTGCAAACCAATCTACATGTTCTTTATAATCTTTGTTTGTTTTAAACTGTTCGCCCATACCTGCGTCTTCGAACCAGAATTTAAATTTTTCTGCCGTATATCCGATTTCATCACCTTCATCAAGTTCAAAGGCATGGAATCCTACTTTTTTTAACCGTAGACTATCTAAGCAAGTTTGCTGATAATCTTTATTGTTGTTGTAAAGTCTTTTATATTTATCACTATAACCAGGGTTTTTGGACAAAATGATAACGTCAGCATTTTTAATATCCCCTACAAATTGTTGAGGGTAGAAATTTAAGTGTAGTTCAGTGCTTTTAGAATCTTTACCTTTCTTTTCGGATTCTAGTATAGTTTGAATGATTTCCCAATCATCACGCGCGACGATAACTTTTTTACCTTCGTGAGTCGTTGTTAAAATGTCATTCCAAGGGTTTTTAGTTGCGGTCATTTTGTTTTTCCTTTCTTTTTGTAGAATAACTACATTTTACCATTTTTTAATATCAAATACAAAATAGATTTTATTATTATGTTTTCTATTATAAAACAAGCTGAGTAAAAACACTTTTGAATATTAATAAGTAGGACATTATTTACATCCCCTTTCACATCACAATACTTGACGTTCGGCATACGTCGATTCTACTAAACTGTAACGAATTCTCATTGCCCAGTCTACAAATTATTTTCAATACTATAGGACAGATAGAATTAACTAAAAAGTATAAGACTAGTACAACAAATTGTAAGTATTTTGAGAACAACGATTAATTAAAAAAGAATGACGGTGAGATTTATTACTTTTATTTATCCTAAAAACCGAAATCACTTTATTAGTTTATTTTAAAGCTATTTTTTGCCCACAATCTACCAGCTAACAATTTTTTAATAGACTTTATTTTAAAATCCGAGATCTAATAACCATTTCGATTAGTTAAATCTTTCAATCTTTCTTCTCCTGATTTAAGCATCTCTTTCTCAACTTGATTCCATTCTCCAAATAGTAAATCATGAAGAACGGTTGCTGCTGAAGTCTTATCTTGTTCTGAATCATATACACAACTTCTATCTCGTTGATAAATTTGAATTCTTTCAAAGATAGCTAGTTCTTCCAATTGTCGTGTATTATCAGCTAGATGATTTACAATGAAATCATGATGTTCTTTTGGAGTTGCGCGTGCTTGATTTGGATTGATAGCGTAGAGTTCTTCGTATCGGATAAGGGTGCTCAGATAGGACAATTCAGGCTTTGTCGCAATTAAGGCTAATTGTACTTCATATCCCTTATTTTTCAAGAGTTGTGCTGTTTTCTTTGGAACATCAATCGTTCGTAAGGTTCCCTCTATCAACAGATTGTATCCCAAATGACTCAATTCGGTTACTAAAGACTCTACCATTTTCCCCGCAAAATCTTTGGTGTATTCAACACTATCTTTGCCATATTCTTGCTGAAGTTCTAAATAGTGTGGATGCTGAGAACGAAAACTATCACCATCTATGATAACAATATTTCCTTGAAATTC
>NZ_CAJJIE010000032.1:0-79 GCF_905187535.1 Streptococcus mitis | reverse complement strand
AACAGTCATGCGCTACTACCAACTGAGCTATGGCGGATTAAAGCTAAGCGACTTCCATATCTCACAGGGGGCAACCCCC
>NZ_CAJJIE010000031.1:0-128 GCF_905187535.1 Streptococcus mitis | reverse complement strand
ATACTCTTCGAAAATCTCTTCAAACCGCGTCAACGTCGTCTTGCCGTTTATATGTGACTGACTTCGTCAGTTCTATCCACAACCTCAAAGCAGTGCTTTGAGCTGACTTCGTCAGTCTTATCTACAAC
>NZ_CAJJIE010000030.1:0-111 GCF_905187535.1 Streptococcus mitis | reverse complement strand
AAAAAAGATAAAAAAAGTAGTTGACAAAGTTTGAAAAGTGGGTATAATAGTAAGAGTTGAAAATAACAACTCAGGTCCGTTGGTCAAGGGGTTAAGACACCGCCTTTTCAC
>NZ_CAJJIE010000029.1:0-94 GCF_905187535.1 Streptococcus mitis | reverse complement strand
AGCAAACTAGGAAGCTAGTCGCAGGTTGCTCAAAGCACAGCTTTGAGGTTGCAGATAAAGCTGACGTGGTTTGAAGAGATTTTCGAAGAGTATT
>NZ_CAJJIE010000027.1:0-59843 GCF_905187535.1 Streptococcus mitis | reverse complement strand
TAGCTTCCTAGTTTGCTCTTTGATTTTCATTGAGTATACGATGTGATAACGTGAAAATCGTTAGAACATCTTATATAGAATATACATGGGAATGGGAGTCACTCCCATTCCCATATTTTCAATAGGAATGAAACAACAATAGATTAGAGGAACTCTATGCTAAATTACACAAAAGAAGAATTACTTGAACTGGGTGCAGAAATCACGACTCGTGAAATCTACCAACAGCCTGATGTATGGAAAGAAGCTTTTGAAGCCTATCAAGCGAAATGTGAAGAAATTGCAGCCTTTCTGCAAGATATCGCTGATAGACATGACTATATTAAGGTTATCTTGACAGGTGCTGGGACTTCTGCTTATGTGGGAGATACCTTGGTGCCTTACTTTAAGGAAGTCTATGACGAGCGCAAATGGAATTTCAATTCTATTGCGACAACAGATATTGTTGCCAATCCAGAAACCTATCTGAAAAAAGATGTGGCAACTGTCCTTGTATCCTTTGCTCGTAGCGGTAATTCACCTGAAAGTGTGGCAACCGTTGATTTGGCTAAAGCCTTGGTTGATGACCTCTATCAAGTGACCATTACATGTGCTGCAGAAGGGAAATTGGCTCTTCAAGCTCATGGCGATGACCGCAATCTTTTGCTCTTGCAACCGGCTGCTTCCAATGACGCTGGATTTGCCATGACTTCTAGCTTTACGTCTATGATGTTGACAGCTCTCTTGGTCTTTGATCCTACAGAATTTGCTGTGAAAGCTCAACGTTTTGAAGTTGTGACTAGCCTTGCGCGTAAAGTTCTAGACAATGCAGCAGATGTTAAAGAACTGGTTGACCTCGACTTTAACCGTGTTATCTACCTGGGCGCTGGTCCTTTCTTTGGACTTGCTCATGAAGCTCAGCTCAAGATTTTGGAATTAACAGCTGGTCAGGTGGCGACTATGTATGAAAGTCCAGTCGGCTTCCGTCACGGTCCAAAATCTCTTATCAACGAAAATACAGTTGTTTTGGTCTTTGGTACAACAACAGACTACACTCGCAAGTACGACTTGGACTTGGTTCGTGAAGTTGCTGGTGACCAGATTGCTCGTCGTGTTGTGCTTTTGAGTGATCAAGCTTTTGGTCTTGAAAATGTCAAAGAAGTGGCCTTTGGTTGTGGCGGTGTCTTGAATGATATTTACCGTGTCTTCCCTTACATCGTTTATGCCCAACTCTTTGCCCTATTGACTTCACTCAAGGTAGAAAACAAACCAGATACACCGTCTCCTACAGGTACAGTAAATCGTGTGGTACAGGGTGTTATCATCCACGAATATCAAAAGTAATACTCTTCGAAAATCAAATTCAAACTACGTCAACGTCGCCTTGCCGTACTCAAGTACAGCCTGTGGCTAGCTTTCTAGTTTGCTCTTTGATTTTCATTGAGTATAAGACAGTATTTATGAATTCTTGATAAGAGGATTTGTAAATCATACAAGTAAACCATAGATTGTGAATGGACTTTCTATGGTTTGTTTGCTTAATAGAATTAGGAAGAAGGAAAAACGAATGAAAGCATACACAGAGCGTGTGTTCGGAAGAGTTGATGAACAAGATGTCCTAGCTTATTGCTTTGAGACTGATGCTGGTTATCAATTAGAGGTTATGACTTATGGGGCGACTATCTTGCGCTATGTCACACCTGACAAGGCTGGAAACTTTGCCAACGTTATCTTGGGTTTTGATGATTTTGATAGCTATGTAGGCAATAGTCCCAAGCATGGAGCTAGCGTAGGTCCTGTGGCGGGCCGTATTGCAGGTGCGACCTTTGAGCTTAATGGCAAGACCTATGACCTTGAAGTCAACAATGCTAGCAACTGTAACCATAGTGGTTCAACTGGTTGGGATTCCAGCTTGTTTGAATTGGTCGAGGTGAGCGACCATGGCTTGACTCTCTACACAGAGCGTACAGATGGGACAGGAGGGTTCCCTGGAAATCTCAAGATTTGGATCAGTTACCACTTAGAAGAAACTGGTGCCTATGAAATCAGCTACAAGGTGACAACCGATCAAGATACGCTGGTCAATCCAACCAACCACAGCTATTTCAACTTGTCTGGTGATTTCACGCAGACGATTGACCGCCATGTCTTCCAACTAAATACAGAGGGCATTTACCCAATCGCTCCCGACGGTGTTCCTGCCAAAACTCCAGATGCCAATCGTGATGTGGTTAAACACATCTACAATGGTGCCTTGTTGAAGGATATCTTTGCAGAGGAAGATGAGCAAATCCAGCTGGTATCTGGTTTGGATCATCCATTCGCTCTTCCTGCAGGCCATGTCAATGCTGGTTTCCTTTATGACCAAAATTCAGGTCGCTTCCTGCTTTTCAAGACAGAAGCTCCTTGCTTTGTAGTCTACACAGCAAACTTTGTGGATGAGAGTGTCATCATAGGAGGTCAGCCAATGGTACAGCACAATGGGATTGCCCTTGAAGCGCAGGCTTTACCAGATGCCATTCACAGCGACCTCAAAGACCAAGTCATTCTTAAAGCCGGTCAAACCTTTACAAGCAAGACACGTTATGAGCTTGTTGTGAAATAAAAGGATAGGAATTTCTACTTTTTGGGGAATAGTATTTACCTTATAACATTAGTAGAAATGGGCAAAGAATAGGAAAATATGATATAATTTAATATTGAAAATACCTGTCCTATCTAAAGGATAAAAGGAGAAAAAAATGAAGAAAATTGTATTTGCTAGCGCCTTGGTTTTGACTTTAGCTGGAGCAGTTTTGACAAATGATGTTTTTGCCAATGACAGACTTGTGGCAACACAATCTGCAGATGGTAGAAATGAAAATGTCTTGAGTTCAGAAGTGCTTAACCCTGCTAGTGGCAATGTTTTGGTTGGATTAAAGGGAGAATTTTTGACTCCAGACCAACAAGCTATCTTAGATGCCATCAATGCTATCCGTAAAGAGGCAGCTGACGAAGGTTTGGTAGATAAGTATGTCCCTATCAAATGGTCGACTGACCTAGAAAAGGCAGCTTTTGCCAGAGCTGCAGAAGCTTCTGTAACCATGGACCATACTCGTCTTTCTGGTAAAGAAATCTGGAGCGCCTTCCCATCAGGAAACAGTGTACTAGGAGAAAACTTGGGTTGGAACCATGATGGTTTCTTAAAAGCTCTTGAACAATGGCGTGCTGAAAAAGCAGACTACGTGAAGAAAAAATCAGGTGGTTCAACAAATGGTGGATCTGGTCATTATCAGACTTTGATTAGCCCTAAATTTACACACATGGGGATTGCTGCCTTTAAGAACCCAAATAACCCATATAATGCCGTAACGATTGCTCAGGCTTTTGGTGATGCTGCTACTTCAGAAGAGTTGGTAGGCAGTTACGGTCCTGCTATTCAATATGCAGAAGTGACTTCATCTAACTTGTCAACAGTTAAAAATAAAGCAGTCGTAGTTGAAAAAGCGCTGAAAGAATTTAGAACTTCTAGTTCAGACCAATCTGGTTGGGTGAAAACAGATGGAAAATGGTATTTCTATGAGTCTGGTGATCTGAAGACAGGCTGGGTGAAAACGGGTGGTAAATGGTACTACTTGGATGACCTAGGTGTCATGCAGACAGGATTTGTAAAAGTAGATGGTAGCTGGTATTACTTGAGTAGCTCAGGTGCTATGTTTACAGGCTGGGGTACAGACGGAAATAGATGGTTCTACTTTGATGGCTCAGGAGCTATGAAGACAGGCTGGCTCAAAGAAAATGGAATCTGGTACTACCTTGATGCGTCTGGTATCATGAAGACAGGTTGGTTTAAAGTTGGCCAATACTGGTATTATGCATATGGCTCTGGAGCTTTGGCAGTCAGCACAACAACACCAGACGGTTATAAAGTAAATGGCAACGGTGAATGGGTAAACTAGAAACTAAAGAGTTGCTTTCATAACTTTAGATAATCTATATTTGTTACTATAATTTTAAAGATGGAGAGAAGAAATAGTGCTTCTCTTCATTTTTTGTTGACAGTTTATTTCTGAAAAATCGTAAAGTAAGTGTGGTGGGAAGTTCGTCTTAGCTTTTTCAAATCAGTTAATTACTTAGTTACTTGATTTTTCCCATCCGTTCAATTGTATATCTATCCCTAGAATCTTTTAAAAAGTTGATGTATAATGGAAAGAGTTGTATATTTTACAATAAATTAACATACTAATTTAAAAATGTAAAAAGAGGGGAATATGAATTTCAAAACTAGTGGAGAAGAAAGACAGAATTTCTCATTAAGAAAATTGGCAGTTGGTCTTGTATCTGTGGCAGTTGCGTGTTTCTTTTTGATGGGAACTGGCCTACAGACTGTATCTGCCCAAGAATCTCATACCGTTAATTATACTTATGTTTTAGAGTCGGATTTAACTGACGAAGAGAAGGCTCTCTTGGTTACATCCCTACCACAAGTAGCGGAAGAAACAGACGCTACCTACTATCTGGTTTATCGAGCAAATCAAGTATTGCCCAATACGGGTACTAGCTCTCCATTAGGGACTGTTGCCTTGGTGGCAGGCCTTAGTTTGCTGGTCGTAGTGGTTCTTAAGGGACGTGATGGCAAGAGCAAGATTAGCCGATTCTTGTTAGTAAGCGCTCTAGGCAGTCAGTTGCTGTCTCCAACTGCCCTTGCTTTGACGAGCGAGACACTAGCTGCTTATAACACCCAATTATCGGTCCAGGCAGGAGATGCCTTACCAGCTCCGGTTGATATTCCTGGTTATACTTATCTAGGATATGTGGAAAATAAGCCAGCTCTTTCTGTACAGATAACTAGCAAACCAGCAGAATCTACTGAAAATCAAGAGATTAAATTAGAAAACAGTCAATCTCAGGAAGTAGTTACTACTCATTCAGCAGATTCGACTATGGGAACTGAATTTGTCAAGCAGTCAAATGACAGCAAGTCTAACTTAGAAAATGTAGATATCTCAGCAGCTACGGCTCCATCTTCTAAAAATGAGAATACTAGTCAGCAACCAGCAGTTTCTCTAAGTCAGGAAAGCAAGGATACGAATGTTGTCAAAGGCGGGGAGGCAGACCAAAAAACAGCACCAGCTACAGAGTCTGCAACAAATTCAAGCCAAACTGATGGGAATCAAGAACAGTCAAAACCAGTACTGCCAGCTCCGCAAAGCCCAGTGGTAGAGAATCAACAAGGAGGAACATCTTCTCCTGTAGAGCCTCAACCACAAGAAAATAATGAAACTGTAGTGCAAACAAAAGGGACACAAGAGTCAGGTCACGAGGGCGAGGCTCTGATTCAACCATCGCAACCAACGTACACAGCCCCAATTAGCACTCAAGGAACACAAGAGTCGGGTCATGAGGGTGAGTCCCTAGTTCAACCAGCACAACCAGCCTATACGGATCCAATCAGCACTCAAGGGACCCAAGAGTCAGGTCATGAGGGCGAGTCCCTGGTTCAACCAGTGCTACCAGCCTATACGGATCCGATCAGCACTCAAGGGACCCAAGAATCAGGTCATGAGGGTGAAGCCCTGGTTCAACCAGCACAACCGTCTTATACAGAACCCGTTAGCACCCAAGGTACACAAGAGCCCGGCCATGAAGGTGAGGCTCTGGTTCAATCAGAACTACCAGTTTACACAGGTCCTCAGGAGGGATCTCCAGTTGATCCAACAGTGCCAGAGTCTACAGAAGTTGTTAGCAGTAAGGGAACGCAAGAGCTAGGCCATGAGGGTGAAGCTTTAGTTCAACCCGTTCAGCCATCTTACACAGCCCCAATTAGTACCCAAGGTACGCAAGAGCCCGGTCACGAAGGTGAAGCTGCTGTAGCAGAGGCTCTTCCTGAACTGCCTTTGACAAGTAATCATCGTACAGTAACAGAAACCATTCCTCATGAAACTGAAGAAATTGAAGATGCGACTATCATAAAAAATCATCGAGAAATTGCTCAGGAAGGAAAAGACGGTTTACGGACAATCGAGTATGAAGATTATCTCGTAGATGGTAAGGTGGAAGCGAGCAAGGAAATCTCGCGTACAGAAGTAGAACCAACCAAAGAGATTGTCAAGGTTGGTAGTCTTGTTAAAACCAAACCAACGGTTGAAATTACTAATCTGGTTAAAGATGAGAGCAAAAAAGCAGTAGCAGTCAACTATCACCTGGATGACCCAACGTCTGCTCTTGTTAAGGCCAAGGCCCAAATTTACCAAAAAGGAACATTGGTCAAAGAGGTGAACTTGAAAAATCCATCAGATCAACAAACGATTGATGGATTGGACTACTATACGTCATACAATCTTAAGACTTACCTGACCTATAATCTAGGCCAATCTGATCAGGAAAGTACAGAAGTATCAACGAAAGATTTTCAGTTAGACTATAAAAAAATTGAAATCAAAGATGTGGATGAAGTGGGGCTCTATGGTAAGGAAGATGGTCACTACCGTCGTTATCTGAACTTATCAGAAGTACCAAGTGATTTGTCACCTTATTTTGTCAAAGTCAAATCAGACAAGATGAAGGAAATGCTGTTACCAGTTAGCTCTATTAAGGAAACAGATGATGGGAAATACAAGGTAACCGTTGCCTTCAATGAACTGGTTCAAGAGGAAGGTTCAACATATAAGGATAACTATAGTTTCACAATTGATAAGCAAAAGCTTGCCAAGGACGGTGTCTATACTTCCTTTAAGAAACTGATTGCTGCCATGCAAGGCGATCTCGCTGGAACCTTTAAACTTGGAGCTGATATGACAGCTGATGAGGTGTCCTTAGCTAAGGGACAAACTAGCTATGTGACAGGAACTTTCACTGGTAATCTTATCGGTGCGAGTGATGGGCAGCCATTTGCGATTTATGACCTTAAGACAGCCTTGTTTGATAACTTGACTAAGGCTACTGTGAAAGATATTGACCTTAAAGCGGTAGCGATTAAGAGTCAAGAAGACACAGCCAGCCTAGCAAAAGTAGCTACTAACAGCCAGATTAGTAATGTAGCTGTAGAAGGTCAATTGACAGGTAGCAAGTCAGTTGCAGGTTTGGTAGCCAAGGCTCAGGATACAGAAATAACTAATAGTTCCTTTACAGGTAGCATTCAGGCCAAGCATGCGGATGCCTCTCCTTACTATGTGGGAGGTATAGCAGGGCTCTTATCTGGTAATAAGGCTAAGATTGATAAGGTAGCCGTTGATGCAAATATTTCTAGCAATGCTCGCAACAATAACCAATTTGCGGGAGGTATTGTAGGGAAAGTTCAAAGTGGTGCTTTGGTGTCTCATGCGCTAGCAAGTGGGACTATCCTCAATACGACAACCTATCCACGCGTCGGAGGTATAGCTGGTTCTACATGGCAAAATGGCCGTATCCATCATGTTGTTAGCACGGTCAATACTGGAGACGGCTATGCCATCACAGGAGACCAATATAAGGGAGCGGACATCAAAGATGCCAGCACTGCCGAGAACAAGAAGGCCGATCTCTATGCGACCCCAATCACCCAAGACCAGGCCAGAGAAAAGGTCCAGTCTTATGGGATGACAGTGACACTAAACGATACAGGTCAAACACTAAAGGCCAATCAGCACAGTGTGGACTATACTCAGTTAAGCCAAGGTCAAGCTAGTCGAAAAGTTGCTTATCACAATATTGAGAGATTGATGCCTTTCTATAATAAAGAGCTAGTGGTTCACTATGGAAATCAAGTCAATCCTACTGATAAGCTTTATACTACAGAACTGCTGGATGTTGTACCAATGAAGGACAATGACATCATCACAGATATTCAAGCCAATAAAGCAGCGATCAATAAACTGATGTTGCATTTTGCTGACAATACAATCAGTTATCTAGATGTCACTTACAAAGACGACTTCAAAAATACACAAATTGCAGAGTACAGCGTAGCAGGAAAAAACTTTATCTATACACCAGAGGCCTTTCTATCTGACTATACAAAAGTGACCAATCAGGTCCTAGCAGATTTGCAAGGAGTTGAATATGACTCGGCAGCCATGAGAAGAGTTCTGGGTATTGAGGCAGATGCGTCGCTTGATCCGCTATATTTGGACAAAGAGTTTGAAAAAGTTAAGGCCAATATCGGCGAACATCTCCGTAAAGTGCTAACCATGGACAAGTCTATCAATACGATGGGAGATAGTGTAGCGACCTACATCAGTGAGAAAATCAAGAACAACAAGGAAGCTTTCTTGCTTGGTTTGACCTACCTCAATCGCTGGTACAATATCAACTATGATCACATCAATACCAAGGATCTCAATACCTATAAGTTTGACTTTGATGGCAATAGCACAGCTTCAACCTTGGATACTATCATTGCCCTAGGTCAGAGCGGTATGGAAAATCTCAAGGCATCAAATAATCCAATTGCCTATGAAACAACCCTGGCTGCTGCAAAAGGTCGCAAGACAGTGACTGATTTACTAGAGTCTTACAGAAAACTCTTCCTACCAACTAAAACCAATAATGAATGGTTGAAGACAAATACCAAGGCCTATATCGTAGAGAGTAAATCAGCGATTCCAGAAGTGCGTGCCAAACAAGAGTCAGCAACACCAGATAGTAACTATACGCTGGGAGTCTATGACCGTATTACGGCACCAAGTTGGAAATTAAAAAATATGCTCCTACCGCTATTGACATTGCCAGAAGAGGATGTTTATGTGATTTCAAACCTTTCTACCTTGGCCTTTGGTGGCTACGAACGCTACCGTGATCGTGTCAATAATATAGTCTTATCAGGAGAAGAATTGCGTCAGTATGTCCGTGGCAAGGTCGACCAGTCGGCTGAATGGCAACGAGACCACTATGATATCTGGTATCATCTCCTTTCACCAGAATACAAAGAGAAACTCTTCCGCTCAGTCATGGTTTCAGATGGCTTTGGTATGAAAGATAGCAATAGTAATTATTACTGGGCTACCCTGTCTGATAAGGCCATTGATTCTATCTACAACTTCTTTGGACCAACTGGTAAGTGGTATGGGGAAAGTAAAGGAGCCGGGGCCTATGCCAACGGTTCTGAGGTCCACTATGTCAGCGACCGCTTGTTGGATAAATACGGAACATCAGTCTATACCCATGAAATGGTTCATAATTCTGATGGACATATTTACTTTGAAGGTAAAGGTCGTCGTGAAGGATTGGGAGCAGAGTTGTATGCCTTAGGACTGTTGCAATCTGCTGACAGTCTAGATAAGGATGCTATTGTCTTGAATACTCTCTATAAAGGGGATAAGAATTCACCAACTCGCTTGCATACTTATGATCCGACAAGTCGCTTCACATCAGCCGCAGCATTGCAAGAGTATGTACACGGTATGTACGATGTCTTGTATACCTTGGACGCTATGGAAGCCAATGCCATTTTAACTAAGTCTAACGATGTCAAGAAAAAATGGTTTAGAAAAATAGAGAATTTCTATATTGAGGACAAGTATCATAAACAAACGCATGCAGGAAACTCTGTTCGCCCATTGACAGATGCTGAAATAAGTAAGCTAACTAGTCTGGATGCCTTGATTGACAATGACATCATCAACCGTCGGGCTTACCGTGATAAGAGTGACTATACTCGTAATGGCTATCATCTTATCAGCATGTTCTCACCGATTTATGCTGCCCTCAGCAATCCAAAGGGTGCGCCTGGTGACATCATGTTTAGAAAGACAGCCTACGAATTGTTGGCAGAAAAAGGTTATCAAGATGGGTTCTTACCATATGTATCCAACCAATATGCAGAAGAAGCTAAACGAAACGGGGACATTACCTATTCAGATTGGCTTAGGAAAGATGTGGGACTCATTACTGATAGCCTCGTATTGAAAAATGTCTTTGCCAACCAATACGCTTCATGGTCTGATTTCAAGAAGGATATGTTTAATCAACGTATTCGTAAGCAAGATCAGTTGAAACCAATCACCATTCAGTACGAACTTGGTGTACCAAACAGCAGCAAGGAAATTACAATTAGTTCAGCTGCCCAAATGCAAGAACTCATTAATCAAGCAGTGGCAAAAGATGTGGCTAACATTGACCGTACGACAAGCCATGTACCTGCAAGTTGGGTCCACTTGTTAAAACAAAAAATCTACAATGCCTACCTACGTAGCACAGATGATTTCAGAGAATCGATTTATAAGTAATAAGAAAACTCCCCCAAGCTATCCTATCTAAGCCAGTCTACCTTGCAGATGGTCAGTCTTTGTGATAGAATAGCATAAAGTCCTTTTGAGGGGGAACTTGCTAGGAAATCCCCAAGCATTGTAACGGATTAACCACCCTCGCCTTTTTGTGAGGGTGGTTTTTCTTTTGTAAGCAGAAAATAAGAGAGAAAGAGTGTATAGTATGTCGAGAATTGTCACTATCTTTTACCCAGAATACATCTACCGTATAGGAGAAGAAATCCGTTCTGAGGAGGACTTGCTGGTCAAGTTTCTAGCCAAATGGGCAAAACAGACAGATCTCTTTATCCGTGACCAACAAATTGTACCAAAGCCCAGCCTCTGGCGTTACATGGAAAACACGGACAAAAATTACTATGAAGTCGTCCATGAAAATATCATACGAGACTTACGCCTCGCCAATCTGCGCCAGACAAACAAATACCTAGTTGCTAGCGAAGTGTTGACTGATACTTTGGCGAAACAAGGGTATGATACGAAGTTTTTACCACCAATGTTTACAGAAAAAGTAGCTCAAATATACAGAGAACTACTAGATAGGAACTTCTAGGATGTTGGGAATGCTAGTCACCCTATTGCTTTATTTCGGCTTGATTTCCTGGATTGCCTATCGCAAAAAAGGGAGCGAAGAGGATTACTATCAGGTTAAGAAAGCTGTTCCAGTGACAGTTTTGGCCTTCTCAGTCTTTGCGACCTTACTCAGCCCCATTTCCTTTCTGACTCTGGTGGGGAATGCCTATACAGGCAGGTCCTATCTCTGGTTTGCCCAGTGTGGCATCTTTCTAGCTATTCCACTGGCCCATCGCTACTTTTTGCCCCTCTATCAAAAGGGAAACTACGAAACAGCCTATCATCTTTTAGAGGACAAGTTTCAATCGGCGGGCATTCGTTCACTGGCCTCAGGTCTTTTCATCATTTACCAGTTGGGGCGAATAGCAGTGGTGACCTACTTGTTGTCGCAGGCCTTAGAGCCCTTTATCCCTATCAATCCGCTGGTCTTGTCAGCTTTACTCCTTATCTTGACGGTCTATTATCTGGCAAGTGGTGGTCTCTTGGTTGTACTTTGGACGGACTTCTTTCAGGGTTTGGTCCTACTAGCTATACTAGCCCTATTTCTACCAAGAATTGCCCAATCTGGCTTAGCCATGAATAGCAGTCAACAACTCTCTCGCTTTGTAGAGAAACTGGATGGGCAGACGGTCTTGATCTTAGTTGCAGGAGCAGGTTTTAGTAGTTTGTTCTCCTACGTTTCTTCGCAGGATATCGTTCAACGTTTTAACAGCAAAATGGGACGTCGGAAAATTGGGAAAATCTTATGGTTTCAGGGACTCTTGTCCTTTGGGATTGCTAGTTTACTGTATCTGATTGGCTGCTTGATTCGTCAGGAAAATTTTGCTACCACATCGACCAATCCTGTTCTCATTGCTTACGCTCGGGAAGGTCTGGCGCCTTGGTTTGGCAGTTTTATCATGCTGGCTCTCTTGGCAGCAGGCCAATCCACAGTTTCATCCAGTATGAATGCAATCGTGACCTGCTTGAAGTTGGATTTTGCTTGGTCAAAGATTCGCTGGTCGCCAAGTATTCTATCCTTTGTCTTAGCAGGTCTGTCCTGGCTCCTCTGTCTCTTGCTCATGAATGCAGAAATCTACTCCATCTACGAATGGATTAACGGCTTTATGGGTCTGACACTAGGTGTGATTGGTGGTTTGTATCTCTTGGTTTTACTCCTCAAAAGACCGAGTTTACAGTTAGCCAAAATCTATCTGGTCTTTAGTCTAGGAGCCTTGGTTTTCTATCATTACAGTGGCCTTTTTGCTAACCCCAATCCATGGTTAAATAGCATCATCACCACCCTATCTGCCCTGTTTATCTCATTTCTAGGAAGACTATATGAAAGCAACATCTAAACCCATAGCCGTCATTTTGATCCGTTCGGGTTCACGCGGCTTAGTAGATAAAAATATCAAACCGCTTGCAGGCAAACCCTTGGTTTTCTATACCATAGAAGTCGCTCTGGCCTCCAAGTTATTTAGTGAAATCTGGGTCTCCTCAGACTCACTAGCCTATCTGGAACTTTGTCGTCAAGCCTATCCAGAAATTCATTGTGTCCACAGACCAAAAGAACTGGCCCTGGCAACAACCTCTAGCTTAGAAACCTTACGAGACTTTTTACAACCCTTTGAGGAAGAGCAAGTCTTCGTGAATCTGCAGGTGACCTCACCCCTGAGAGAGGTGGAGCACCTCATCGAGTCCTACCAACTCTACTGTCAGTCTGGCGCCGACCATTTGATTTCCTGTGTCAAGGCGGATAAGAGTCGTAGTCTTTACTTGCAGTTGGCGGAGTCGACTTTTATCCGTCCGCCTCAGGTGTCCAAGCACTATGCTCGGCAAAAAGAGCCCGTCTATTACTATCCCAACGGTAGTATCTGGATTTCTCGCAAGGACCTTTACCTACGAGACGAGACCTTTTACACAGATAAGACAGTAGCCTATGAAATGCCTAAACTCTATTCTTATGATATCGACGATGCCTTGGACTTTGAAGTCGTTGAGACCTTGCTGCATCATCACCACCTAGGAGAATCAAAGAGATGAAACACCTCATCATTGCCACAACGCCCTTGCAAGCCAAGATTGCCCAGCATATCAAGGGACTCTATCCTGATCAGAACTTTGTCAGCCTCTATGTTAGTCCTGTCAAAAATGCCCGTCATGAATATTACGCTCAGGAATTTGACCATGTTCACTATCCACAGATGGCAGAGGCCTTGGCTCAGATTTGTCAGGAGCTGGCTGGAGATTATGACACTATCTTTTATGCCAGTTTTGACAATAGCTTGACTCTGGACTTGATTGCTAGTTCGACCTATCAGCACCTCATGAGTTTCGATGATGGTTATGCGGATATTTACCCCTTGGGCATGTATGCCCGGCCTCTCCATCCCAGTCAGGTTGGCTCCTTGGGCTTGAGCATTTATGACCTATGAATACAAGAGCCACATTTATTTGGCAGAGGCAGTTTTAAATGTAAAGGATTTGGCAAGTCAAACTGCCTTTTATCAGCAAATCATTGGTTTAGAAATCTTGTCTCAAACTGAGACAGAGGTCATTCTAGGCCTTGGTGGAAAAGCCTTGGTACACTTGATTCAAACACAAGAAGAGGGACAAGTAAGGGAACATTATGGCCTTTACCATCTGGCTATTCTCTTGCCGACACGCAAGGCTTTGGCTGATGTCTTGAAACATCTGACGGATTTGCGGATTCCTCTTGTCGGCGGTGCAGACCATGGTTACAGTGAGGCCCTTTACTTAGAGGATTTGGAGGGAAATGGTATTGAACTCTATCGAGATAAGCCGGTTTCTACATGGGATATTCGAGAAGATGGGCGTATTATCGGGGTGACGGAAGCCCTTGCAGCGCAGGATATCTATGAGTCGGGGGAAAGACTAGAGCCCTTTATCCTAGCAGATGATACGAGAATGGGGCATATCCATCTTTCTGTCAAGAATAATCGAAAGTCCAGCCAGTTTTATCAGAAAGTGTTAGGGCTAGAGGATAAATTCAGTCTACCTAGCGCTAGTTGGATTGCGGCTGGAGATTATCATCATCATTTAGCAGTCAACGAATGGGGAGGAAAAAGCCTAGTTCCGCGTAAGCAAGGTTTGCCAGGCTTAGCCTACTATGTCATTGAAGTCGCGAGTAAGGAAGAACTGTTAACGATTGCTGAGCGAGCACAAGAAGTTGATGCACCAGCTAAGTGGCTGACATCTAGCCAGCTGGACGTTACAGACCCAGACGGAATTGTGACCCGTATTCGCTTAGCAAGATAGGCAAGATGTGATAAAAATCAGAGCATAAATTGTAGAAAGTACCCCTTATCCTAGTCGGATATGTAGAAAATTTGATATGATAGTAGGGAATAAGGAGAAGAATACAATGACCAGTGAATACCAGAAAATGATTACAGGGGAACCCTATCATCCGTTTGACCCCGAGTTGCGAGCCTTGGCTCAGACTTCTCGTCAAAAACAGGCTGCTTTTAACCAGGAGCCAGACTCCTTGAAAGGGGCGGAGATTATCAAGACTTGGTTTGGTTCAACTGGGGAAAATCTCTATGTCAATCCACGCCTGGTGGTCGATTATGGAGTCAATATTCATCTAGGGGAAAATTTTTATTCTAATTGGAACTTGACCATGCTGGATGTTTGTCCGATTCGTATCGGAGACAATGCCATGGTTGGCCCCAACTGTCAGTTTTTAACACCACTCCATCCACTGGATCCGCAGGAACGCAATTCAGGGGTCGAATACGGAAAGCCCATCACCATCGGTGACAATTTTTGGGCTGGTGGTGGCGTCATTGTCCTTCCTGGAGTGACACTGGGCAATAACGTAGTGGCAGGAGCAGGGGCCGTGATTACCAAGTCCTTTGGCGATAATGTTGTTCTAGCTGGCAATCCTGCGCGCGTGATTAAGGAGATAGATGTGAAATAGAAGTAGAATAGGCTGGGGAAAAAACTCAATTTCAGGAAAAATGAAGTAAATCTTTCAACAATAAAACGCATAATATCAAGGTTGTTCATTACCTGATATTATGCGTTTTTCTGATTTCAAAGACTTTTTACTCAACCTCTTTTTGTAGATTTGATACTTGAAGTCACTCTTCTTAATCATTATGGAATTGCTCCATCTAGTTGAGTAGTTTAGATGGTGGTGTTTTTCTAACATAAAAAATTCATAATGGATAGCGAAATAGATATGACGACACTTTGAGATATTGTTATAAATCTTTTTTATGGTCACAATAGAAAATATATATTAGTCAAGCTAGAAGATTCGTAGTAGAATAATTAGCAAATAAAAGCAAAGGGGTTATTTTATGAAATTAGTTAATTTATGGTCAAAACTTTCACTCGGTTTGCAATTATTGCTAGCTTTGATTTTAGGTGTTATTTTTGCAGTAATCTGGCCACAATTTGCAGGTTTTTATCAATTTCTAGGACAAGCATTCATCAAATTGGTAAACATGGTCATTATTCCACTAATATTCCCAATTATAGTAGTTGCAGTGGCTAGTGTTATTGGAAAAAAATCGTTTGGTAAAATTTTAACGAAGACCTTACTCTACTTTTTTGCTGTTACAACTGCGATTACTTTATTATTTGTATTTGCTAGTTATTATTTGGGATTTGGTCAAGGTGTGAATATTGGCCAAACTGGTGGTAATATCGATGGGATAGCTAATAATGTCCAATTGAGTGAGTTTTTACTTGGTTTTATTCCTTCAAATATTGTGAAATCAATTTCAGAAGGATCTCTTCTTCCAATTATTGTTTTTGCTATTTTTCTTGGTTATGGAATTGGTAGCTTGAAGAGTGATAAAACCAAAAAAATTCTTGAAGGTTTCCAGATTTGGATTGAAGCTATTTATAAAATTGTAACTGTTATTGTAAAATTATCTCCTATTGGAATCTTTGGCTTTATTGCAAAAGATGTCGCTAGTACAGGGATTGATAAGTTAGTTGGACTTGGTCAATTTGTTATCGGAACTTATTTGGCTTATGGAGTTCTCATTTTAGTTGTTTTCCCTCTGATTGCCTCTATCTTTAAAGTTCCATATTTGACCGCTTTTCGTGAAAATTGGAGCCTCTTGACTCTAGCATTTATTTCAGGTAGTTCGAGTGTTGTGTTACCGTCCCTATTAAAGGATTTAAAGAAACAGGGACATGATGAGAATACGATTGATTTGGTTGTCCCTTTAGGATATACTTTTAATCTAGAAGGAGCAGCTGTCTATTTTTCAGTAGCCACTATTTTTATCGCACATGCTTACGGTATCCAATTTTCATTATCAAGTCTCTTATTTACAGTTTTACTTTTGACATTAATTGGGAAAACTGCAGCTACTGTTCCATCAGGAGCTATCGTAGTTTTGTTGGCAGCAGCACCCCAGCTTGGATTACCAGTAGAAGGAGTGGCCTTGATTTTTGCAGTTGATTTCTTTGTGAATGCTGGTCGTACAATGATCAATGTTTTGGGTCAAATATTAACGGTCAGTGTCATTGAAAAAACAGAAGGTTATAGTTTAGAGGAAGACAAGCAACATCAATTGTCAGTTAACTTTTCTTAAAGGAGATAGGACTTATGAGTAACGCAAAAGTTTATGTGATTCATGAAAATATTGAATGGACACAGCATTTAGTAAAATGGTTAGAAAAAATACAAGTACCTTATGAATTATGGGATCTATCGAGTGGGATATTAGATCTTCAAAGCCCACCTCCACAAGGAATTTTTTATAATAGGATGTCCGCATCTTCTCATACGAGAGGGCATCGCTATGCACCAGAGTTTACGGAGCAGGTGCTTACGTGGCTAGAGGCTCATGGACGTAAAGTAGTTAATGGAACGGGAGCCATCAATCTAGAAATCAGTAAGGTGAAACAATATTTGAAATTAAATGAATCTGGTATTGAGACTCCAGCAACAGTTGCTGTTTTGGGACCGGAAAATATTATTGAAGCAGCAAGGAAATTGAATATCTATCCTTTGATTACCAAGCATAATAGAGCAGGAAAAGGATTAGGAGTTCAACTTTTCCAAAATGAAGAGGAACTTGAAGTTTATGTTAATAGTTCCCTCTTTGAACCTTCAGTGGACGGGATTACCTTGTTACAAGCCTACATCAAACCAAGTGATGGTCGTATCCGTCGTTCAGAGTTTATCAATCAGAAGTTCCTTTATACTGTTTCAATTGATTCTTCAGATGGTTTCCAACTTTGTCCAGCAGATGGTTGTCAAATCGGTAAGAGGCCAGAACAACTGGAAACTTCTGAAAAATTCCAAATTACAGAACCTCTACCAGAATCTCAAAAAGAAGCTTATGAAGCCTTCCTTAAAAATGCTCATATTGATGTGGCGGCTATAGAATGGGTTCAATCAGAAAGCGGAGATATTTATGTGTATGATGTAAATACCAATACAAACTATAATCCTACAGCGGAACAGAATGCTGACATCTTTGCTCATCAACATCTGGCTGAATATTTAAAGAGGGAGTTAGAAGCTCTTTATAGTGAATGATCATCTTGGAAGTTGATCTTTTAAAAATTTGATAATAGCTTCTAGATAGAGTAAGACATAAATACTTTTTTTAAGGTGACAGTTATCATCAACAACTACTAATATATAACGCCCCCTCTTCAGATTTTAATTGTAGAGGGGTTACGTTTGCGATGTTTGCCCTAATTCCTTATGATTTATGAAATCACTTAGTGTTGAGAATTCCAAGAATACTGAGATTTTTTTCTCCTCAGTTCATTAGCTTCCTCCTTGACACTCTGCCAGCTTTTGATACAATAGTACAAAATCAGAGGAGGTGGGTTATGATTCAGAAACATGTGATTCCCATTTTAGAGTTTGACGACAATCCTCAGGCGGTCATCATGCCTAATCACGAGGGGTTGAATTTGCAGTTGCCCAAGAAGTGTGTCTATGCTTTTTTAGGTGAGGAGATTGACCGTTATGCGAGGGAAGTAGGGGCGGACTGTGTGGGCGAATTCGTTTCTGCCACCAAGACCTATCCAGTCTATGTTGTGAACTATAAGGGCGAGGAAATTTGTCTGGCTCAGGCTCCTGTGGGTTCTGCCCCAGCGGCCCAGTTTATGGATTGGTTGATTAGCTATGGTGTGGAGCAGATAATTTCCACTGGAACCTGTGGTGTGCTAGCTGATATAGAGGAGAATGCCTTTCTCGTCCCTGTTCGGGCTTTACGAGATGAGGGTGCCAGTTACCACTATATGGCGCCTTCTCGTTATATGGAAATTCAGCCAGAGGCTATTGCTGCCATTGAGCGAGTTTTGGAAGCCAAAGGGATTCCCTATGAGGAAGTCATAACCTGGACGACAGATGGCTTTTACCGAGAAACGGCTGAAAAGGTAGCTTATCGCAAGGAGGAAGGCTGTGCTGTTGTGGAGATGGAGTGTTCTGCACTTGCGGCAGTAGCTCAATTGCGTGGCGTTCTCTGGGGAGAGTTGTTGTTTACAGCAGATTCTCTTGCTGACTTGGACCAGTACGACAGTCGTGACTGGGGTTCAGAAGCTTTCGAAAAGGCCTTGGAACTCTGTCTTGAGATTGCCTTTCAGATCTAGCTACTCTTCTTCTTTTTATGGTACAATGGATGTATGTTATTCAAATTATTTGTGAAAAAAATTGAAAGAGCCTTGGGTGGACTTTCACCAGCTCGTCGGATTTTTTTAAGTTTCGCTGGAGTTATTTTTATAGGTTCTCTTTTTTTGAGCTTACCTTTTGTTCAGGTAAGTGGTTCGCAGGCTACTTATTTTGACCATCTCTTTACGACGGTGTCTATGGTCTGTGTGACTGGCCTTTTTACGCAACCAGTGGCTACTACCTATAATATCTGGGGGCAGTTGATTTGTATGCTCTTGATCCAGATTGGTGGTCTGGGACTCATGACTTTTATCGGGGTCTTTTATATTCAGGGGAAACAAAAGCTTAGTCTGCGTAGTCGTGAAACTATTCAGGAGAGTTTTAGTTATGGGGAAAGTAAGTCTTTGAAGTCTTTTATGCGTTCCATCTTTTTGACGACTTTTCTGGTGGAGGGTTTGGGAGCTTTTCTTCTTAGTTTCCGTTTTATTCCTGAGTTCGGCTGGGGACGAGGCATTTTCACCTCTATCTTTTTAGCCATTTCAGCCTTTTGTAATGCTGGTTTTGATAATTTCGGCAGTAGCAGTTTAGTGGCTTTTCAGACGGATCCCTTGATCAATCTGGTCATTGCTGGCTTGATTATCACGGGTGGTCTCGGCTTTATGGTCTGGTTTGACTTGGCAACCCAGTTTGACAAGAAGAAAAAACGCCGTCTACGTTTCCACACCAAGCTGGTTCTCTTCTTAACTGCAGGGATTTTGCTGTTTGGGACAGTATCTACACTCTTTACGGAATGGCACAATCCAGGAACCATTGGCAATCTCAGTGTTCCAGAGAAAGTGCTGGTTAGTTTTTTCCAAACCGTCAGCATGAGAACGGCTGGTTTTGCCTCTATTGACTACACCCAAGCTCGGCCTGTGACCCTGTTTATCTATATCCTACAGATGTTTCTGGGTGGGGCGCCTGGAGGAACGGCTGGGGGGCTCAAGATTACGACCTTCTTTGTCTTGTTGGTCTTTGCTCGTAGTGAGTTGCTGGGTTTACCTCATGCCAATGTTGCGCAGAGAACTATTGAGGCTCGAACAGTTCAAAAATCCTTTAGTGTCTTCATTATCTTTTTGATGACCTTCTTGTTGGGCTTGGTGTTGTTGGGAATTACGGCAGAAGGAACACCGCGATTTATCTACCTTATGTTTGAGACCATTTCAGCTCTTGCGACAGTTGGGGTAACGGCAAATCTGACACCAGAATTGGGCAAGCTAGCTCTCAGCATTGTCATGGTGCTCATGTTTATTGGCCGTATCGGTCCCTTGACCTTGCTGGTTAGTCTAGCGGATTACCAGCCTGATAAGAAAGATTTGATTCAGTATATGAAAGCAGATATTAGTATTGGATAAGAAAGGAAGAATGATGTCAGATCGTACGATTGGAATTTTAGGCTTGGGGATTTTCGGGAGTAGTGTCCTGATGGCCCTTGCCAAGCAAGATATGAATATCATTGCTATTGACGACCACGCCGAGCGTATCAATCAATTTGAGCCAGTTTTGGCGCGTGGAGTTGTGGGCGATATTACAGACGAGGAACTCCTCAGAACTGCAGGAATTGATACCTGTGATACGGTTGTAGTGGCAACAGGGGAAAATCTGGAATCGAGTGTGCTTGCAGTTATGCATTGTAAGAGTCTAGGGGTACCAAGGGTTATTGCCAAGGTCAAAAGCCAGACAGCTAAGAAGGTGCTAGAAAAAATCGGTGCTGACTCGGTGATTTCACCTGAGTATGAAATGGGGCAGTCTCTAGCGCAGACCATTCTCTTTCATAACAATGTTGATGTCTTTCAGCTGGATAAAAATGTGTCTATCGTGGAGATGAAAATTCCGAGTGTCTGGGCAGGTCAAAGCCTGAGCCAGCTAGATCTACGTGGCAAATACAACCTCAATGTCCTAGGATTTCGTGAACAAGAAAATTCACCCTTGGATGTCCAGTTTGGCCCTAATGATCTCTTGAGGGCAGATGCCTATATCTTGGCAGTAATAAATAACCAGTATCTAGATGACTTGGTAGAATTAAATTCGTAAGGAGGGGAATCCCCTCTTTTTTGATGCTCAAAATAGCAAATAGAGATAGCAACCCTTGTATTCTAGTAAAAGTCCTTCAGAAGCTGGACTTTATGGTAGAATAGAAAGAAGTGACAAGAGAGAAAGAAAAAATCAGTCCCCTAAAGGAGTAGATTATGAAGTTATTGTCTATCGCCATTCCTAGCTATAATGCCGCAGCCTATCTTCATTACTGTGTGGAGTCGCTAGTGATTGGTGGTGAGCAAGTTGAGATTTTGATTATCAATGATGGGTCTCAGGACCAGACTCAGGAAATCGCTGAGCGTTTAGCCAGCAAGTATCCTAACATCGTTAGAGCCATCTATCAGGAGAATAAGGGCCATGGCGGTGCTGTCAATCGTGGCTTGGCAGAGGCTTCTGGACGCTATTTTAAAGTAGTGGATAGTGATGACTGGGTGGATCCTCGTGCCTACTTAAAAATTCTTGAAACCTTGCAGGAACTAGAGAGTGAGGGGCAGGAGGTTGATGCCTTTGTGACTAATTTTGTATATGAAAAGGAAGGTCAGTCTCGTAAGAAGAGTATGAGTTACGAGTCAGTCTTGCCTGTTCAACAGATTTTTGGCTGGGACCAGGTCGGAAATTTCTCCAAAGGCCAGTATATCATGATGCACTCGCTGATTTACCGGACAGATTTGTTGCGAGCGAGCCAGTTCCAATTGCCTGAGCATACTTTTTATGTCGATAATCTCTTTGTCTTTACCCCCCTTCAGCAGGTTAAGACCATGTACTATCTGCCTGTCGACTTCTATCGTTATTTGATTGGGCGTGAGGACCAGTCTGTCAATGAGCAAGTGATGATTAAGCGAATTGATCAACAACTCAAGGTCAATCGACTCTTGGTAGACCAGCTTGATTTATCCCAAGTGAGTCATCCAAAAATGCGAGAATATCTGTTGAATCATATTGAGATTACGACAGTGATTTCCAGTGCCCTGCTCAACCGAGCAGGCACAGCAGAGCATCTGGCCAAAAAACGGGAGCTGTGGATCTATATTCAGCAGGAAAATCCAGAGGTCTTTCAGGCTATTCGGAAGACCATGCTCAGCCGTTTGACCAAACATTCGGTCTTGCCAGCTCGCAAACTGTCCAATGTCGTCTATCAAATCACCAAATCTGTTTATGGATTTAATTAATATAAGTATTTTATAAGAGGGATTTAAGAAAAATTTTAACTTTTTCTTAATCCTTTTTAATTTTAGGAGATTATACTAGAGTCATCAAATAAAGAAAAACTCTAAGGAGAATCCTATGAAATTCAATCCAAATCAAAGATATACACGTTGGTCTATTCGCCGTCTTAGTGTCGGTGTCGCCTCAGTTGTTGTGGCCAGTGGCTTCTTTGTCCTAGTTGGGCAACCAAGTTCTGCACGTGCCGATGTAGTCAATCCAATCCCTGCTCAAGTCGTACCAGATGCTGCTTCAGTGAGTGAAAAGAGCGACTTGCCAGCAGAACTTCTCAAAGAAGCAGTCGATACAGCTCTTCCTTCAGAACAGGCAGACTCAGCACCCAAAGCAAGCTTGGATACTACAAACTCTCCAGAGAAAGCGGATGTGGCTGCTAAAGACCAAGTAGTAGCACCTAAAGAAGAAGTGCAAGCAAAACCAGAGTCTAAGAAAGAAACAGAAGATGCGGTTAAACCTGTGACAAATCCTGCTCCTGCAGTTACTGGACAAGACCGTGAAGCAAATGAAGCTCAACCAGCAACCACTCCAGCCGAAGTTCAAAAAGGTGTGGCTGACAATACTAAAGACACAGTAGACGTTCCAGCTACATACTTGGATAAAGCCAACTTCCCAGGTCCGTTCACAGCCGGCGTCAACCAAGTCATTCCATATGAATTCTTCGCCGGAGACGGTATGTTGACTCGTCTTATCTTGAAAGCCTCAGACAAGGCTACATGGTCAGACAACGGTTCAGCTAAAAATCCAGCTCTTCCACCAGTAGAAAAATTAGGCAAAGGACTTTACTTCTATGAAGTAGACTTGGCAGGCACCCAAGGTAAATCTGATAAAGAGCTTCTAGACCTCTTGAAACAAAACGGCACTCAAAGTTACAAGGCAACTATCAAGGTTTACGGTGCTAAAGATGGCAAGGCCGATTTAAGCAACCTCGTAGCGACTAAGGATTTGGATGTCAATTTGAATGGCTTAACTACTCCAGTTGAAGTGCAAAAGGGCGTAGCTGACAATACCAAAGACACAGTAGACGTCCCAGCCACTTACTTGGATAAAGCGAATTTCCCAGGCCCATTCACAGCCGGCGTCAACCAAGTCATTCCATATGAATTCTTCGCCGGAGACGGTATGTTGACTCGTCTCATCTTGAAAGCCTCAGACAAGGCTCCATGGTCAGACAATGGTTCAGCTAAAAATCCCGCCCTTCCACCAGTAGAGAAATTGGGCAAAGGCCTTTACTTCTATGAAGTAGATTTGGCAGGCACTCAAGGAAAATCAGACAAAGACTTGCTAGACCTCTTGAAACAAAACGGTACTCAAAGTTATAAAGCTACTATCAAAGTGTACGGTGCTAAAGATGGCAAGGCAGACTTGAGCAACCTCGTAGCGACAAAAGATTTGAATGTCAACTTGAATGGCTTGACTACTCCAGCTGAAGTCCAAAAAGGCGTAGCTGATAATACTAAAGACACAGTGGATGTTCCAGCAACTTACTTGGACAAAGCGAACTTCCCAGGCCCATTCACAGCTGGTGTCAATCAAGTTATTCCATACGAATTTTTCGCTGGTGACGGTATGTTAACTCGTCTGATTTTGAAAGCTTCTGACCAGGCCCCATGGTCAGACAACGGTTCAGCTAAAAACCCCGCTCTCCCACCAGTAGAAAACTTGGGCAAAGGCCTTTACTTCTATGAAGTAGACTTGGCAGGAACTCAAGGCAAATCAGATAAAGAACTTCTAGACCTCTTGAAACAAAACGGCACTCAAAGCTACAAGGCAACTATCAAGGTATACGGTGCCAAAGATGGCAAGGCTGATTTGAGCAATCTCGTAGCGACAAAAGATTTGACAGTGAACTTGCATGGACATCAGTCTCTAATTCCGATGCAGTCAGGTTTCGTCCCATCTTCTAATGGTTCAGCTATGCCGGCTCCAATGATGAATAGTCATCAAGATGCATCTAAGATGAACGCTCAAATGCCTAGTGCCAATCAAGATGAGATGAAATCTAAAATGCCAGCTGCTAGTCAGGATAAGATGATGCCTAACAAAGAGCAGGATAAAACCATGGATGCTAGCCAGCCAATGGCAACACCAAGCATGAAACAAGATCAAGCTCCAGCAGCCTCAAGCAAAATGTCTGATGAAGGCAAGATGGTATCTAATAACAAGGTATCAAGTCCAATGATGGCTGATCAAATGAAAGACCAAAAAGACATGCTTCCATATACTGGTGAAGCCCAAACATCAATGGCTACTCTTGGTTTCTTTGGACTCGCCTTGGCCGGACTTCTAGGTGGACTCGGTTTGAAAGCTAAAAAAGAAGAAAATGACTAGTCTAGCTACAGACTTTCTATCTAGGATATGAAAAATCCAGATATCGTTTAGAATGTTCGTAAAGAGATTAAAATAGTGTTATACTATTGTGGTATAGCACTGTTTTTTTCAAAGGAGAGACAGATGGGAAAGACAATTTTACTCGTTGACGACGAGGTAGAAATCACAGATATTCATCAACGTTATCTGGTTCAGGCAGGATATCAGGTTTTGGTGGCCCATGATGGAGTAGAGGCCTTGGAAATCTTCAAGCGAAAACCGATTGATTTGATTATTACAGATATCATGATGCCTCGGATGGATGGTTATGATTTGATTAGCGAAGTTCAGTATCAATCTCCAGATCAGCCTTTTCTCTTTATCACGGCTAAGACTAGCGAGCAGGACAAGATTTATGGCCTGAGCTTAGGGGCAGATGACTTTATTGCCAAGCCATTTAGCCCTCGTGAGCTGGTTTTGCGTGTCCACAATATCTTGCGTCGCCTTCATCGTGGAGGTGAGACAGAGGTTGTCAGTCTCGGGGATTTACGGATGAATCATGGTAGCCATGAGGTCCAAGTTGGAGATGTGGCGCTTGATTTGACCGTCAAATCCTTCGAACTTCTATGGCTTTTAGCCAGCAATCCAGAGCGGGTTTTCTCTAAGACAGACCTCTATGAAAAGGTCTGGCAAGAAGACTATGTGGATGACACCAATACCTTGAATGTTCATATTCATGCTCTTCGACAGGAGTTGGCTAAACATGCTAGTTCAGAAACACCCACCATCAAAACCGTCTGGGGCTTGGGCTACAAAATTGAGAAAGCACGAGGTAGTTAATGAAATTAAAAAGTTATATTTTAGTGGGGTATGTCATTTCAACACTCCTAACGATTATCGTGGTTTTTTGGGCTGTTCAAAAAATGCTGATTGAGAAAAGCGAGATTTACTTTCTGCTTGGAATGACCATCGTTGCCAGCCTTGTCGGTGCTGGGATTAGTCTCTTTCTCCTATCGCCAGTCTTTACTTCATTGGGCAAACTCAAGGAACATGCCAAGCGAGTAGCGGACAAGGATTTTCCTTCAAATCTGGAGGTTCAAGGTCCTGTAGAATTCCAGCAATTAGGCCAAGCTTTCAATGAAATGTCCCATGATTTGCAGGCCACCTTTGATTCCTTGGAAGAAAGCGAACGAGAAAAGGGCTTGATGATTGCTCAACTTTCACATGATATCAAGACCCCCATCACTTCGATCCAAGCGACGGTAGAAGGGATTTTGGATGGGGTTATCAAGGAAGGAGAACAGGACCATTATCTAGCAACCATTGGGCGTCAGACTGAAAGACTCAATAAACTGGTTGAGGAGTTGAATTTTTTGACTCTAAACACAGCTAGAAATCAGGTGGAAACTGCCAGCAAAGACAGTATTTTTCTGGACCAGCTCTTGATTGAGTGCATGAGTGAATTTCAGTTCTTGATTGAGCAGGAGGAGCGAGATGTCCATTTGCAGGTAATCCCAGAATCTGCCCGGATTGAAGGAGATTATGCCAAGCTTTCTCGCATCTTGGTGAATCTGGTCAATAACGCTTTTAAATACTCAGCTCCAGGAACCAAGCTGGAAGTGGTGGCTAAGCTGGAGAAGAGCCAGCTTTCAATCAGTGTGACCGATGAGGGGCAGGGGATTGCCCCAGAGGATTTGGAGAATATTTTCAAACGCCTTTATCGTGTAGAAACTTCGCGTAACATGAAAACAGGTGGTCATGGCTTAGGACTTGCGATTGCGCGTGAATTGGCCCATCAATTGGGTGGAGAAATCACAGTTACTAGCCAGTACGGTCTAGGAAGCACCTTTACCCTCCTTCTTAACCTCTCTGGCAATGAAAATAAAGCTTAAAACCCCTTTACAAATCTAGCTATTCATGGTAGAATGGATTTTGTGTGAAATATCAGCAGGAAAGCATGAAGCTCGTCAACAGGTGTCTTATGATAAGTAACCTTGGCTGTTTAGGCGAAGGGCATCTGCACGAATCAGGGCTTTCTAAGTGACTATTTCCACCGAATATTATTTATATCAGGAGGACATATACATGTCACGTTATACAGGACCATCTTGGAAACAAGCTCGTCGCCTAGGCCTTTCACTTACAGGTACAGGTAAAGAATTGGCACGTCGTAACTACGTACCAGGACAACACGGACCAAACAACCGTTCTAAATTGTCAGAATACGGTTTGCAATTGGCTGAAAAACAAAAACTTCGTTTCACTTACGGTGTAGGTGAAAAACAATTCCGTAACTTGTTCGTACAAGCTACAAAAATCAAAGGCGGAATCCTAGGTTTCAACTTCATGCTTCTTTTGGAACGCCGTTTGGATAACGTTGTTTACCGTCTTGGTCTTGCGACTACTCGTCGTCAAGCTCGTCAATTCGTAAACCACGGTCACATCCTTGTTGACGGAAAACGCGTTGATATCCCATCATACCGCGTAACTCCAGGTCAAGTGATCTCAGTTCGTGAAAAATCATTGAAAGTTCCAGCTATCCTTGAAGCAGTAGAAGCTACTCTTGGACGTCCAGCATTCGTATCATTCGACGCTGAAAAATTGGAAGGTTCATTGACTCGCTTGCCAGAACGCGACGAAATCAACCCAGAAATCAACGAAGCACTTGTCGTTGAATTCTACAACAAAATGCTTTAATTTTAAGAAATATCTTACAGAAAGCCTACAACAGTGGGCTTTTTGCTTTGTCTTAAAACGTTGATTTCTGGGTTTGTCATCATTTTTGTCATCACTTATAACGAACTTACAGCTTTCTCATAAAATGAGACAGCTGTTTTTGCTTTTTCTTTGGAGAGATGACTGTAAGTGTCCATAGTCATAGCCAGTGTAGAATGACCTAATTCCTTACCAAATAGTATGGAGAATGGACTTGAACCAAGAGCGAACGCCGAGAAAATGCAAAAAAAGCACTTAGAATAATCTAAGCGCTCAAGAGTAGTGGACGGTGTGCCTGTCCCGTCATCTCATACTATGAAGTTGCGTAGCGACACTATCATTTCTACCTCACTTCTCTTTAAACTAATTATATCATAAAGGAGTAGCAGCTTGACCACTGACGAAGTAGAAAAGAAGCTAAAAAGCTATTGTAATGGTGTCCTGTGGATTGAATATTAGGATAGGAAAGTTTATAATGAAGTTAAAGTAAAGGAGGTTTCGTTTTAGATTTGATGATACCACCAAGCAAAGAGTTATTGATTTTTTATAATCAAATTGATGAGTGGGTTGACCAAGTTTATCCAGACCAAAATAAACCTTATTTATCGTTTAAGAAAGACACTCCCCACTCTATTTTAGATTTATTTGATAGTATTAAATCGAAAATTGGTTTTGATTCCCTAGAACGCAAGTTTTGAAATAATAATTATGGATAAATTAATCGTGAAAAATAAGATAATTGATGTTTATAAAATTACGAATCGTCTTGTTTCAATTACTGTTGAGAATCCTGATTTTTCAGATTTGAAAATAAATCAGTTTGTTAGAATTGGAGAAAAAGAGTATAGGGTACGTAGTGTCCCTATGATTCATTCAACTCCACCTAAATCGATCTTAGAAATAGATACATTTACGATTGACTACACTGAGGATGACTTGATGAATAAAGAGGCGGTATTTAGAAAATCGAATAGCGAATCTTAATGGATCGATAGAAATTGTAGTAATGATATGGTGTTTGTGATAAAAGACATATAAGGGATAATAGAAAATAAAGGTATTTAAAGATGATTAAAATTTCAATCAGTTTGTTGCTAGATGCGATTGAAGATAACATCAACGACGAAGAACTTCAATCTATCGATTTCGAGAGTCATATTAGAAAAATTACAAAAGAATTCCAGGGAGAAAATGGCGAATTCTTAGTAAAAGAAGAAGCGTTCGAAACGCTACCTTTGGACAGATATACAAAGGATAAAATCATTGAGCAAATAAAGCAAAATAGTCAAAATGTTTTCAAAGACGATTTTGATACCTTGTTGCAATTATATTTTTGAGCACCAAGAATAATTCAAGCACTTATTTCACACTAAATAGAAAATGACAAAGATTGATAAACAAATTATTACGATGTATAAAATAGAAGATGGAGCCTCTAAGAGGCAGTATTCTATTGTGAGTGGAGGTTGTAAAGGAATTGCAACTATCGATAAAATTACTTTGGAATATAGCTATGTTGGAGATGATTTAGGACAATTCGCTTCGTTTGTAAAAGATACTTTAAGTAAAAGCATTAAGTTAGGAAAAGAATTGCCAGATAAGTTTTCGTATGGCTTTGGATAAGTTGTGGAATATCTTATATAGGAGAATCAAGATATATTATGGCAATATTAGATGATTTACAAGCATTGTATGACAATGGTTGGGACGCTTCTTTTGATTATAAGGGTCAAGTATGTGGTATTTTTTCTAATTCTGTTTATGACATTGTAGTCGTCCTTGGAGATAATGAATATAAAGTGGCATCTTTTGATGAGTTAATTTCTTTACAGATTAATGGGAAAACTTTGCTGGAAATCATGAGTGAGGTTGAAGTACAATATGGTTGAAGTACACTAGAGAAAAAGATAGACAATAAATTCAGATGCACAGATTGAAAGTTGAGAAAAAGTGCTATAATTAAGATATGAAGGGATAGAGGTTGAGAATCTGTCACCAACGCGCCACTTATAGTGGGTCGAGAAATGCAGGAGCCCCGAAAGTCCTGCCTATCCTTGCAAATAAATCAGCCCTTAGAAACGAATCTAGGGCTTTTGTTATCTAAGCGGTAAACCTTTTGCGTAAGCTTCTTTGGCTTCGGCTAGAGTCATTTTATTTGGGCCACCGTCAATATTTATAATACCTGTATTTTGCCAACGACAGACATCACAGATGTCGTAGTCCATAACTTCAGTTCCACAAACCGGGCAATGCAACCATAAATATCCATCAATTACCCAAGTCTCTTTTGATTTATCCATATCAATCCCTCTTTCTCTATTCATTGATTGTAATTGTAATGGTATCCCAATTTTTCGATGAACCGTCAATATCAACGCACCTTTCCATCATTATACTGCAAATCGAGGGTGATTGCTAATAATTGAGTGAGTTTTCTAGATGTGGTATGATAGTATTATTAGGTAATAAAAAAGCACGTTTGACCGTGCTAGTTTCTTGCCTGCTGAACTCATCATTTTAAGTTCCTTTTTGTTACCCTTTATGTTTTCTCAACATATTTGAATTTAATAGTTTTTGAGAAAATCAAGTTAGATTTAGAGCAGGCTTAGGCCTACTTTTCTCTATCTAAATCTAGCAAGATAATAAAATACTTTAATTTTAAGAAATATCTTACAGCAAGCCTACAACAGTGGGCTTTTTGCTTTGTCTTAAAAGGTTGATTTCTGGGTTTACTTAGAGATGCTAGTAAGGTTATTTGTGTATCTAAGTCTATCTATTCCAAAAATTACACGATATTGATGATATAAATCTGGTATGATATAATATTTTGGCCCCCTCAATTTAATGAAGGGAGGTGTTGCCGATGTTAGAAATTATCATCACAATTTTTCTAGCACCCTTAGTAGTCAATATTTTGACAACATTGTTTGAGAAATGGCTTAACTCACGCAAGAAATAACCTTTAAGGGGCGATAAGCCAAAAAAACCTCAACGCTGGAACGTTGGGGCTTTTTGTTGCCTTGTTAGACAATTATCATCACTGTAGATTCATTCTAACATACAAGTTTGGATATTTCAAGCGTTTGTTTTGATCTTTCCTCAAAGTGTGTTTGTGGTTTGAGTTCATTTCACTGAAATTAGAACCCGTGTCACCAATCCCCATTTTACAGGTTAAATGATGAAAAAACTATTTTATACATCATATATAGTACAGGTGAAAAATGATGACATCGGTTAACTCGAGTGCAGTAAAGTGCAGTAAAGTGCAGAAGGGTGCAGTAGAATGCAGTAAAGTGCTAAAATTACCTGATTCAAATCAGTTTGACAAAAAAGATTGTAGGATAAGAAGAGTTTGAATTGAAATATAAGGTAGTTGATAAAAAGAAAAAACGCTTGAATGCGTTTTTCTTCTGTATTGATTCGTATTGAATGCTTACTTAACTTCTGTAAACACAACGTGTTTGCGAAGTTTTGGTGAGTATTTCTTCAATTGAAGACGGTCTGGAGTGTTACGTTTGTTTTTAGAAGTAAGGTACAAGCGTTCACCAGATTCTTTGTGTTCAAGTGTAATATTTACGCGCATGGTATCTCCCTTCTATTATTCAGCTGATGCAGCTTTAGCGATTTTACGTCCTTTGTAGTATCCTTTAAGTGATACACGGTGAGAACGTGAGTAATCTCCAGTAGTTTCGTCAAAGTTTACAGATGGAGCTGTTACTTTGTAGTGTGTACGACGTTTGTTTTTCTTCGCTTTTGAAGTGCGACGTGCAGGTACTGCCATTTTGATTTCTCCTTTAGGTATTTATATTCGATTCAATCTACTGATTTTCATCAACCATACTAGGATAACACATTTTTTTTGTAAAGTAAAGTTACTTGACAAAAAAAGATGAAAAAATTCTCCTGTCCGACACAGCAAACAGGAGAAGGTCTTAAATATCAATCTCAAATGGTTCGTCAATGGTTTCTGATACGTATTTTCCGTCTTTCTTCCGTTGCTTGACACATTCTGTGAGGAGATATTCGATTTGCCCATTGACTGAACGAAAGTCGTCTTCTGCCCATGATGCGAGTGCAGCGTATAACTTTGTTGAGAGTCGAAGGGGGATCTGCTTTTTTTTAGCTTCAGCCATCTTTAGTAAAGACTTCCTGTGTTGACAATTGGTTGTGCATCATGATTGCCACAGAGAACGACTAGGAGATTTGAAACCATGGCAGCTTTTCGTTCTTCGTCAAGCTCGACCAATTCCCCTTCATTGAGACGTTCCAGGGCCATTTCAACCATTCCTACAGCACCATCTACAATCATCTTACGGGCATCAATAATGGTAGTAATTTCTGTAGCATAAGCTAGGTAAGTGATACGTGCTTCAAGGATTTCCTAAGCAGTCATTGTCATTTGATGATTTAGCTCCTAAAAAAGGAGATTTTGTGCTAACATCACCACTTTGTCCAAGTCGAGTGTGGTTTGCAGGGTTGACTGCTACGCTGAAGGGATTGACAAAGTAAAAGCCAGGTTCTTTGATGGTACCTGTATAGTTACCAAAGAGTGTCAGAACCATAGCCTCCTGAGGTTTGACAACTTTTAAACCAGCATGAGTTAGCGTTGCAATTACGATTAGTAAAGGTCCGATAATAATTCCAAAAATGTTTTCCGAACCAACACCCATTTTAAATATAAAGATACCAAGTACGATTGTCAACTCAATGAGAATCAATGCTAATACACCATTTGGTTATGAATTGATTAGTTTTTCAGTCATAAGAATGACCTCTGTTATTTGATATCTAAATGATATCATTTTGTTTTTAAAAATTAATAGAAAGTTGACAAATAATCACTAAAAAGTTTCAGCCCAATAATTACTTATAGGAAGTGAGATTATATTGTGCTGAAATACTCTTTTATTCTTATAACTTTTACACTATAATTGTAGTTAGAAAGGAAGAGAAATGTTTGATTATAGAGCACTAGTTATTTTGATGACTTTGATGGATCATTGTGAGCTATCGTTATATGAATTATCTGTTAAGGTGAGCTTACCTATAAAGGAAGTCAAAGAAGGAATAGATTATTTAGTGCCTTATCTAGCTAATAAAGGGATAGTGCTGGATAAAAAACAAGGTCGCTATAGTTTATCAAATCGTACGAAGCAGTCTTTGACAGATATTATTAAGTCGGATGAATTGGTTTTACCAAAGTCGACTCGCTTAGCTTTAATCTATCTTTACACTTTTTGCCGATTAGATTTTATATCGAATAATCATTACCAAGACTTTTTGAAAGTAAGTAAGAATACAACCTTATCTGATATTCAATCATTAAGAAAGATTATGTTAGATAATGATTTGGAGCTAGGGTACAGTAGAGCAAAAGGTTATACTTTACACGGTTCAGAGTGGAATAAGCACCGTTTAGCTTTTCAAATGGTTAGTGAGTTGCTGGAATCCTCCATAGGGATTTGGGGGTTGGATTATGTTTTATCCAGTTGGGGGTATTCATTAACTTATGATTTGATTGATCAGGTAGTTAAAGATTATTATGAAAAGCTACAGATAGTACCTATTGTTAATCAATTAAAAGTTTGCCTTTTCGGTTTAGTATTCATTATATGTAGGTATCAAAGGGATGTTGAAAGAGTATGTCTTTCAGAGACATTAGTATCTCCTATTATTCAAGATATAACGACTATTTTATTAGATACAGTAGTTGATTTGGGAATTATAGATACGGTATTTTCAGAGGATGATTATCGCTATGTCACAGTTTTATTATCAAGTTGCTTTGAAGGTGAAGTAGATGTTGCTCCGGTTTACTTTAATCAATTAACAGAGGCTATTGTAAGTAGAATGGAAGATATTTCTTTGTTACATTTTAAACAAAGAGAAGTATTGAGAGAAAATCTTCGCCGCCACCTTATACCGGCTTACTATAGATTAAAGTTCGGCTTACCTAGCTCAAATGAATATGTGTTGCATGTTAAAGAACATTATCCTGATTTATTTGAACTAGTAAAAGATTCTTTGACTCCCTTGATGGACGCTATTGACAAGCCCATACCTGATAGTGAAACAGCATATTTTGTTATCCATTTTGGAGGATATTTAAAGAAAGCAGACAATTTGCCTCAAAAATGTTATAAAGCAGCAATTATCTGTCCTAATGGAATTAGTTCTTCATTGATGATAAAAGAGAATCTATTAGCATTATTCCCTCAAATTGAGTTTATAGGAACCTCAAAGATTGATGATTTATATGCGAAAACTAGTAGTGACTATGATATGGTTTTTTCTACTATAAAGGTGGATACAGAGAAGCCAAATTATCTAGTTTCTGTTATGATGACGGAAGAACAAACAACACAGTTAGTTGAATTGGTATCAAAAGATTTCCCAGATACAGGTTATCGAGATATTGAGCTTAATCAGATAATTAGCATAGTAAGACGATATAGTGTAATCACACAAGAATTAGAGTTAAAATTAGCATTAAAGAGGTATCTCTATCAAGAAATGAACAGAAAGGAAGTGTTACCATTGTTAGAAGAATTAATTACAAAAGAAACTTATCAGGTTAGTTCGGAAAAATTAGGATGGAAGGAGGCAATTCGTTTAGCAGCTAAACCGCTTTTGGATCAACATAAGATAACTGAGAACTACCCTGAGGCAATGATTCAAAAAGTAGAAGAGTTTGGGCCTTTTATTAATTTAGGGAAGGGAGTAGCAATTCCTCACGCTCGGCCAGATGAAGGTGTGAATGAAATAGGAATGTCAATGTTAGTTTTGGAAGAACCGATTTATTTATTGGATAATCCAGAACAAGAGGTAAGATTGTTGATTTGTATTGCAGCTATTGATAATGAGAGTCATTTAAAGGCTTTGTCACATTTAACAACAATTTTAAGAGATAAAAATCATGTTCAAACTTTAATATCATCAAAAAACTATGATGACATTGAAATGATAATTAAACAGGAGGATTAGATAATGTTAAAAATTGGTACAGCTTGTGGTTCAGGATTAGGTTCAAGTTTTATGGTACAGATGAATATTGAATCTGTATTGAGTGATTTGAATGTTTCAGATGTAGAAGTTGAACACTATGATTTAGGTGGAGCAGATCCAAATGCAGCTGATATTTGGATTGTTGGTCGTGATTTAGCTGATTCAGCTAGTCATCTTGGAGATGTTCGTATCTTAAATAGTATTATTGATATGGATGAACTACGAGAATTAATTACTAAACTTTGTGAAGAAAAAGGACTTATTTAGGAGGCTAGCGTCATGATGAAGTTCATATTGGATATTGTTAGTACACCAGCTATTTTAGTAGCTTTAATTGCAATCTTAGGATTAGTTCTTCAGAAGAAGAAATTACCTGATATTATTAAAGGTGGAATTAAGACCTTTGTTGGTTTCTTAGTTGTATCTGGTGGTGCAGGAATTGTACAAAATTCTTTGAATCCATTTGGTACCATGTTTGAACATGCTTTTCATTTATCTGGAGTTGTACCGAATAATGAAGCAATTGTAGCAGTAGCTTTAACCACATATGGCTCAGCTACTGCAATGATTATGTTTGCAGGTATGGTATTCAATATCTTAATTGCTCGTTTTACTCGATTCAAATATATCTTTTTAACAGGGCACCACACTCTATATATGGCGTGTATGATTGCGGTCATTTTATCAGTTGCTGGCTTTACAAGTTTGCCTCTTATCTTACTAGGAGGATTAGCACTCGGTATTATTATGAGTGTTTCCCCGGCATTTGTGCAAAAATATATGGTTCAATTAACTGGAAATGACAAGGTGGCTTTAGGTCATTTCAGTTCTTTGGGATATTGGTTAAGTGGTTTCACTGGTAGCCTTATCGGTGACAAATCAAAATCAACAGAGGACATTAAATTTCCAAAGAGTTTAGCTTTTTTACGTGATAGTACTGTTAGTATTACTTTATCTATGGCAGTTATTTACATTATTGTAGCTATCTTTGCAGGGTCAGAATATATAGAAAAAGAAATCAGTAATGGTACAAGTGGTCTAGTTTATGCTTTACAATTAGCAGGTCAATTTGCAGCAGGTGTATTTGTTATTTTAGCAGGTGTTCGCCTTATTTTGGGTGAAATTGTTCCAGCCTTTAAAGGTATTTCAGAGCGTCTTGTACCTAATTCAAAACCTGCTTTGGATTGTCCGATTGTTTATACTTATGCACCTAATGCAGTCCTAATTGGATTTATCTCTAGTTTTGTTGGTGGTTTAGTAAGTATGGCAATTATGATTGCTTCAGGAACGGTTGTCATCTTACCAGGCGTTGTGCCTCATTTCTTCTGTGGAGCGACTGCAGGTGTCATTGGGAATGCATCTGGTGGTGTTCGTGGAGCCACTATTGGAGCATTTTTACAAGGTATTTTAATTAGTTTTCTTCCAGTCTTTTTAATGCCAGTTTTGGGAGGACTTGGTTTCCAAGGGTCAACTTTCTCAGATGCAGATTTTGGTCTATCAGGAATTATTTTAGGAATGTTGAATCAATTTGGCTCGCAAGCAGGCATTGTTATTGGTCTTGTTCTTATTCTAGCAGTTATGTTTGGAGTATCCTTTATTAAAAAGCCATCTGCAAAGGAGGAATAAGGGATGATTTTAAGTGAAAATAGAGAAGATGAGTTAAGAAAATTTGCAACAAAAATCCGATTAAATACTCTTAGAACATTGAATCATCTTGGATTCGGCCATTATGGAGGGAGTCTGTCTATAGTAGAAGTTTTAGCAGTGCTTTATGGTGAAATAATGCCGATGACTCCAGAAATATTTGCGTCACGAGATAGAGATTATTTTGTTTTATCCAAGGGACATGCTGGACCAGCTTTGTACAGCACACTCTATTTGAATGGTTTCTTTGACAAAGAATTCTTATATTCTTTAAATACAAATGGAACCAAATTACCGTCTCATCCTGATAGAAATCTAACGCCGGGCATAGATATGACAACTGGCTCTTTAGGACAGGGAATTAGTGTTGCAACCGGACTTGCATATGGTCAGAGAATAAGAAAAAGTCCCTTTTATACCTATGCTATTGTTGGAGATGGTGAGTTAAATGAGGGACAATGTTGGGAGGCTATACAGTTTGCTTCTCATCAACAGTTATCTAATTTAATTGTATTTGTAGACGATAACAAAAAACAATTAGATGGTTTTACAAAGGATATTTGTAATCCAGGTGATTTTGTAGAAAAATTCTCAGCATTTGGGTTTGAATCCATTAGGGTCAATGGTTCAGATATTAGAGAAATTTATGAAGGGATTATCCAATTAAAACAGTCAAATAATTCATCCCCTAAGTGTATTGTATTAGATACTATTAAAGGTCAAGGAGTTCGAGAGCTGGAAGAAATGAAATCCAATCATCATCTTCGCCCTACTGTAGAGGAGAGACAAATGTTAACTTCAGTTGTAGAAAGATTAAGTCAGGAATTGGAGGAAACAGAATGATGAGAAGTACGAAAGAATTACGACATGTGTATAGAGATTTCCTTCTAGAGGCTAACCAAAGTTATTCTGATATAGTAGTTTTAGAAGCAGATTTGTCAAGTTCTATGGCTACTAATAATCTTGAAAAGGACTTTAGAGACCGTTATGTGAATGTTGGAATCATGGAAGCAGAAATGGTCGGGCTTGCAGCAGGTTTATCTATTCAGGGGTTTAGACCTTATCTTCATACATTTGGCCCTTTTGCTTCACGAAGAGTATTTGATCAATTATTTATTTCTCTTGGATACGCACAATTGGATGCCACTGTGATTGGATCAGATGCAGGAGTAACTGCAGAAATGAATGGTGGGACACATATGCCATTTGAAGAAATTGGATTGTTACGTTTAATTCCTAAATCAATCATTTTCGAAGCAACTGATGATATCCAATTTCGTGAAATCTTGAACCAGACATTAGACTTAAAAGGACTAAAATATATTCGAACAATTAGAAAAGCTCCAGAGGCTGTATATCAAGGTGGAGAAGATTTTTCTAAAGGCTACATTGAGTTAAGACACGGTGAAGATGTTGTAATAGTTGCTTCTGGCATAATGGTTGCTCCAAGTATTCGAGTTGCGGATGAACTGTTTAAATTAGGTTATTCAGTAGGTGTGATAGATTTATTTAGAATCAAACCGATACCAGAACAGATAAAAACAATGTTAAGTGGAAAAACTATATTTACTGTAGAAAACCACAATCAGATAGGTGGAATTGGCAGTGCTTTATGTGAATTATTCTCTGATGATGGAATAACAAAAATTCATCGGATGGGTGTTCAAGAAAGATTCGGTCAAGTAGGGAAAATGGATTATCTTCTTAATGAATATGGTTTGAGTGAATCGAATATAAAAGAGAAAGTTCTAGAGTTTTATAATGCAAGATAGATGTTAAATACACTTATCTGAAAGAACTTCTGTAAAAATTACATTACGTTATTTAAAGCAAGCGGATTAAAAGCATATTCTGGTAATCAGAAAGTGCCCTGATCCGCTTTGTTGTTTTTAATTTAAAATGTTTATATGTGTATAGAATTTTCTGAAAATTCAAGAATTTTCTTCTGTTCATTGCCTTTAAAATGTGCTATAATAGTAAAAACTGAAATGGGAGGGATAAGATGACTGAATTAGATAAACGTCACCGCAGTAGCATTTATGACAGCATGGTAAAATCACCAAACCGTGCCATGCTTCGTGCGACTGGTATGACAGATAAGGACTTTGAAACACCGATTGTAGGGGTTATTTCGACCTGGGCGGAAAATACACCATGTAACATTCACTTGCATGATTTCGGGAAATTGGCTAAAGAGGGTGTCAAATCAGCAGGTGCTTGGCCTGTGCAGTTTGGGACTATCACTGTAGCGGACGGGATTGCTATGGGAACGCCTGGTATGCGTTTCTCTTTGACATCTCGTGATATCATCGCGGACTCTATCGAGGCGGCGATGGGTGGTCACAACGTCGATGCCTTTGTCGCTATCGGTGGCTGTGACAAGAACATGCCTGGTTCTATGATTGCTATTGCTAATATGGATATCCCAGCTATTTTCGCCTATGGTGGAACCATTGCACCGGGAAATCTTGATGGCAAAGACATCGACTTGGTTTCTGTTTTTGAAGGTATCGGAAAATGGAATCACGGTGACATGACGGCTGAGGATGTGAAACGTCTTGAATGTAATGCCTGCCCTGGCCCTGGTGGCTGTGGTGGTATGTACACAGCTAATACCATGGCGACTGCTATCGAAGTTCTCGGTATGAGTTTGCCAGGCTCTTCATCTCATCCAGCTGAATCAGCTGACAAGAAAGAAGATATCGAAGCAGCAGGACGTGCTGTTGTTAAGATGTTGGAACTAGGTCTTAAACCATCAGATATCTTGACTCGTGAAGCCTTTGAAGATGCTATCACTGTAACTATGGCTCTAGGTGGTTCTACAAACGCCACTCTTCACTTGCTTGCCATTGCCCATGCTGCCAATGTTGACTTGTCACTTGAGGACTTCAATACGATTCAAGAACGTGTGCCTCACTTGGCTGACTTGAAACCATCTGGTCAGTATGTCTTCCAAGATCTCTACGAAGTCGGTGGTGTGCCTGCGGTTATGAAATATCTCTTGGCAAATGGTTTCCTTCATGGAGACCGCATCACATGTACTGGTAAGACTGTCGCTGAGAACTTGGCTGACTTTGCAGACCTCACTCCAGGTCAAAAAGTTATTATGCCACTTGAAAATCCAAAACGTGCGGATGGTCCGCTTATCATCTTGAACGGGAACCTTGCCCCTGACGGTG
The DNA here is from genome assembly GCF_905187535.1 of Streptococcus mitis. Classification (GTDB taxonomy): domain Bacteria; phylum Bacillota; class Bacilli; order Lactobacillales; family Streptococcaceae; genus Streptococcus; species Streptococcus mitis_BS. The sequence goes on along the minus strand of NZ_CAJJIE010000027.1, from coordinate 21,324 downwards.
CGGTTGCCAAGGTATCAGGTGTGAAAGTGCGTCGTCACGTTGGACCAGCTAAGGTCTTTGACTCAGAAGAAGATGCTATTCAGGCCGTTCTGACAGATGAAATCGTTGATGGCGATGTAGTCGTTGTTCGTTTCGTTGGACCTAAGGGTGGTCCTGGTATGCCTGAGATGCTGTCACTTTCATCAATGATTGTTGGTAAAGGTCAAGGAGACAAGGTTGCCCTCTTGACAGATGGACGCTTCTCTGGTGGTACTTATGGTCTGGTTGTTGGACATATCGCTCCTGAAGCTCAGGATGGTGGACCAATTGCCTACCTTCGTACAGGCGATATCGTTACGGTTGACCAAGATACCAAAGAAATTTCCATGGCCGTATCCGAAGAAGAACTTGAAAAACGCAAGGCAGAAACAACCTTGCCACCACTCTATAGTCGTGGTGTCCTCGGTAAATATGCCCATATCGTATCATCTGCTTCACGCGGAGCCGTGACAGACTTCTGGAATATGGACAAGTCAGGTAAAAAGTAAATTCAAAAAGCAAGCCAACTTTGGCTTGCTTCTTTTCATCTTCAAAAGTAATTTACCTGCTTAACGAGGTGGCAGTCCAAGGGCAATGCGGCCGTAGCGACTGATTCGTGTAATCTTCCAGGCAGGCGACCAGGTAACTTCAACCTTGACATCTTCGATACCCTCGATTTGTTTCAGACCTGCCACGATTTCGATAGGCAGGCTTTCGGCGCAATCGCAGGCGGTGTCGGTGAAGGTCATGACAATCTTACAGAGGCCTGTTTCGTCTAGATTGATCTCATAAATCAGCCCTAGATTGTACACATCCAATTCCACATCTGTATCAAAAACCTTCTCTAGTTTTTCGATAATTTGGTCTTGCAAGGCCAAAGCCCGGTCATTGATTTTGATATCGTCTCTCATTACAGTCCCTCCACGTGATAAATATCCTCTATTTTCTCATAATTCTGACAATTTGGCAAGTTTTTGATGAATTTTCTGAAAAAATATGATAATATAAAGAAAACACTGAATCAAGGGGAAGCCTATGGAGCAGATTGGAAAAGTCTTTAGACAATTACGAGAGTCAAGAAATATCTCGCTGAGACAAGCAACTGGGGGACAATTTTCGCCGTCTATGTTATCTCGCTTTGAAACAGGTCAGAGTGAGCTTTCGGTGGAAAAGTTCTTATTTGCCCTAGAAAATATATCTGCTAGTGTAGAGGAAATTCTCTTTCTGGCGAGAGGTTTTCAGTATGATACAGATTCTGAGTTGAGAAAAGAAATCATAGATGTCTTGGATCCAAAGAATATAGCTCCGCTTGAGGACTTGTATCGCAGGGAGTATCAAAAGCATGCCCATTCTCACAATAAACAGAAACATATTCTAAATGCCATTATTATCAAGTCTTATATGAAGAGCATGGATGAAAGGGTAGAGTTAACAGCAGAGGAAGGGAAAGTTCTTCATGATTATTTGTTTTCTACCGAGATTTGGGGAATCTATGAACTCAATTTATTTTCAGTCAGTTCACCATTTCTATCTGTTTCTCTTTTCACTAGGTATGTTAGAGAGATGGTACGTAAATCTGATTTTCTAATGGAAATGTCTGGTAATCGAAACCTGTTTCACACTATACTATTGAATGGCTTTTTAGCTAGCATTGAGTGTGAAGAATTTACCAATGCCTCTTATTTTAAACGTGTTATCGAAGAGCATTTCTACAATGAAAATGAAACCTATTTCCGAATTGTCTATTTGTGGGCAGAAGGTCTCCTTGATAGCAAGCAAGGCAGAGTCAAGGAAGGTCAGAAAAAGATGGAAGATGCTGTCCGTATTTTTGAGATGCTTGGGTGTAATAAATCTGCCGAATACTATAGAAATACGACCGATTGTTGAATATCTGCAAACTAAGAAAATTATTTGAAATTTTAAGTGATAGAATTGTTGAGCTCTCTCAGGTCATCAAATAAGTTCTATCGTTTCTTTGTGCACATTTTTTTGTTGCATATATTCAAAAGTTTTTCCTCTAAAATTTCTAAGTGCTATACTATAGTCATACTTCACATAAAACTTATACTCTTCGAAAATCAAATTCAAACTACGTCAACGTCTCCTTGCCGTACTCAAGTACAACCTGCGGCTAGCTTCCTAGTTTGCTCTTTGATTTTCATTGAGTATTTGAACAAGAAGGGAGATTACCTATGAAACTATTGTTCAGAAATCAAGCTTATCGTCTCTTGACTTTGTCACGCTTCTTCAATGCTTTTGGTGCTTCGATTTTCAACCTGGTATTTATCGTCTATGCATCGACCTTGTCACAAGCATCCTTTGCTGTTGCTATGGCGAATATTGTCATGATTATTCCGACTCTCTTTACAGTTTTTGTAGGGATTCGGGCAGATTACACGAGGGACAAGGTCAAATGGATGATCTATAGCGGTTTGTTTCAGGCAGTTTTATTTTTTCTAGCAGCCCTAGTTGTTCAGCAAGCTAGTCTCTTTGCCTTTTCTAGTCTGTGTTTAATCAATGTCATTAGCGATGTCATCAGTGATTTTGCTGGTGGTTTGCGCATGCCTCTTATTAAGGAAAAAGTAGCTGAAGATGATCTGATGGAGGCTTACTCATTTTCACAGTTCATCACCTATATTTCAGCTATTGGGGGTCAAGCTTTTGGAGTCTGGCTCTTAGGTCTATCGGTCAACAATTTTTCCCTCGTTGCGGGAATCAATGCCTGTTTTTTCCTAGTATCAGCCGTTATCCTCTTTTTAGGAAAAAGCAAATTGAGCCTGTCAATGTCATCTGCTGATGGTAAAATTCTAAAAAATGAGAAGCTTCCGATCAAAGAGCAGTTCCTAACGATTTATCGAAATTTACGTCTCGTTTTTCTTAAAGGTGGACAGAAAAACTTTGGATTCATGATCTTTGCTGTCTTGCTTATCAATGCCTTGGGTGGGGCTTTAGGAAGCATCTATAACATCTTCTTTTTGAGCCATTCTCTCTTGAATTTTTCTTACACAGAGGCACTATTTATCAATCAATTCGGTGTTTTAGTAGCAATCATCATCAGTAGCCTTACGGGCAATGATTATTTTGGGAAGCAGTCCTTGCCTAGATTGATGATGTGGGTGACCGTAGGACTCAGTCTAATTGGTCTAGCTAATTTATTCAATCAAGTCGTACTTGGTTTACTATTTCTCTTTTCAACTCTGTATGTGTCTGGTAAAGTTCAACCAAAGATTAGTGCCATGCTCATGAAAAATCTAGCTCCAGAGGTTCTAGCTCGTACCAGTAATTTTTTAGGTCTCTTGTTTACCTTATCCATACCTGTGGGAACAGCCTGTTTTTCACTTGTAGCCGTATGGAATATACAGTTGACTTGGATACTATTTGTTGGTTTTTCCTTCCTAGCTATTCTTTTGACAGTTATTAATCTCAAAAATGATATCTAATACTCTTCGAAAATCTCTTCAAACCACGTCAGTGTCGCCTTACCGTACTCAAGTACAGCTTGCGGCTAACTTCCTAGTTTGCTTTTTGATTTTCATTGAGTATAAATCCTAATTTTTTTCTTACTGTTTTAATCCCTTTATTTATGGTAAAATAAGACTATTAAGTTTAAAGAGGATTCCCTATGAAATTACAAAAACCAAAAGGAACGCAGGATATCTTGCCTGCTGAGTCTGCCAAGTGGCAGTATGTTGAGGGCTTTGCCCGTGAGATTTTCAAGCGCTACAACTACGCAGAAGTGCGCACGCCCATTTTTGAGCATTACGAGGTTATCAGTCGCTCTGTCGGAGATACAACGGATATCGTAACCAAGGAAATGTACGATTTCTATGACAAGGGTGACCGCCATATCACCCTCCGTCCAGAAGGAACTGCGCCCGTTGTCCGTTCCTATGTGGAAAATAAACTCTTCGCCCCAGAAGTGCAAAAGCCAAGCAAGTTCTATTACATGGGACCTATGTTCCGTTATGAGCGTCCACAGGCAGGGCGTTTGCGCCAATTCCACCAGATTGGTGTTGAGTGTTTTGGCTCTAGCAATCCAGCTACCGATGTGGAAACAATCGCTATGGCAGCCCATTTCTTGAAAGAAATCGGTATCCAAGGTGTCAAATTGCACCTCAACACTCTTGGAAATCCTGAGAGCCGTGCGGCTTACCGTCAAGCCTTGATTGACTATTTGACACCGCTCAAGGAGACCTTGTCTAAGGATAGCCAACGTCGTTTGGAGGAAAATCCTCTCCGTGTCTTGGACTCTAAAGAAAAAGAAGACAAGGTAGCAGTAGAGAATGCGCCGTCTATCTTGGACTTTCTTGATGAAGAAAGCCAAGCTCATTTTGATGCGGTGCGTCAGATGTTGGAAAATCTTGGAGTAGACTATATCATCGATACCAATATGGTGCGTGGTCTAGACTACTACAACCACACCATTTTCGAGTTTATCACTGAGATTGAGGGCAATGACCTGACAGTCTGTGCAGGTGGTCGTTACGATGGTTTGGTTGCTTACTTTGATGGCCCTGAAACTGCTGGATTTGGTTTTGGACTTGGTGTAGAGCGCCTGCTTCTCATTCTTGAAAAGCAAGGTGTGGCCCTCCCTATCGAAAACGCCCTAGATGTCTATATCGCAGTCTTGGGTGATGGAGCAAATGTCAAGGCTTTGGAATTGGTACAAGCTCTTCGCCAACAAGGATTCAAAGCAGAGCGTGATTACCTCAATCGTAAACTCAAAGCTCAATTCAAGTCAGCCGATGTCTTTGCGGCTAAGACTCTCATCACTCTAGGAGAGAGTGAAGTCGAAAGCGGACAAGTAACGGTTAAGAACAACCAAACCCGAGAAGAAGTGCAAGTGTCACTTGAAACAATCAGCCAAAACTTCTCAGAAATCTTTGAAAAATTAGGATTTTAATGATAGATAAACTGGTCAGGAACCTGCTCCTGACCTTTTTCTTTTGCAAAATGACAAAAATCATAAACTTTTTGACAAATATGCTTGTCAAAAAGAAAAAGATGTGTTACAATGTAAGCAAGTTAAGAGAAAAGGAGAAAGGAATGCTTAAAAATCGTTTAAAAGAGCTTCGGGCTCGCGATGGTCTCAATCAAACCGAACTAGCTAAGCTAGCAGGGGTTTCAAGGCAGACCATTAGCCTACTAGAACGGGATGAGTACACCCCGTCCATTATCATTGCCCTGAGAATATCTCAAATTTTCAACGAAACAGTCGAATCGGTATTTCGCTTGGAGGAGGACGAGTGATGAACAAGTATAAAGTAATCTATTATGTAGTTGCCATAGCTCTATTAGTCAGCCTGTGTCTACTAATTGGAACAAATCTAGGATGGTTTGATCTCTATTACAGCGACCAATTTATTTGGGCCTACTTTGTCCTCATCCCAGTAATTGAATGGATTGAAAAGAAATCCAAAAATCTAGCAAGTGAAAAAGGAGAATGAATATGAAAAAGAAAGGTGGATTGTTATTTTTGATGTCTATTGTCTTGGGAGGTTTCTTGGGCATGTTTGTAGGGATGTTTAAGGCACGTGCCGAATCCAACGGAATTATTTTAGATGTAAAACCCTTGATACCATGGCTATCAGCTATCAGCTTACTACTAGCCGTCATTATTCTTTTTTTGACTTTCAATTTCCTAAAGAAAAGCAGAAAATTTCATTCCTTGTATCAAGAGGAAATGGATGATGATCTGAATGAAACCTATTATGTGCAGATGTATCGGAATCTCGAGTTTGGAACTATTGCTTTTAATAGTGCAAGCGTAGCGATTTTATTGGCTCTCTTCATTTCAGGAAGTGAAGTAATTGTACTCGATATAAGCCATATAACCTTATCCCTTTCCTTTTTGGGGTTAGTGTTAGTTTTAAATGCTCAAAAATATCTTTTTAAGACCATTGCTATTGTTCGTCAGTTTGATTTGGCATTTTTCTCTACACCAAAGGATGTCATGGACTTTATCAATTCTTACGATGAAGGGGAGCGCCAGGCTAATTTGGAACAGAGTTTTCGGATTTTATTCCAATTACATCAGTATGTCTTGCCAACCTTGTACTTTCTGATTGCTCTCTTTTCCTTACTGACAGGAGAGATTCAGCTACTAGCTTTCGTACTTGTCGGAGCCATCCATGTTTATATCAATGTGATGCAGTTACCTATGGTAAAACGCTATTTCAAATAAAGGAGTTTCTATGATTCGTGTTGAAAATGTAAGCAAAAGTTTTGGGAGCAAAAAAGCTCTTCATCAGATTTCTTTTGAGATTAAGGAGGGTGAAATCTTTGGTTTTCTTGGCCCTTCTGGCTCAGGTAAAACAACCATGATCAATGTCTTAACAGGACAGTTGGCTGCAGATCAAGGTAAAACAGTTTTGTTAGGCAAGAATTCTCAAGATTTAACCTCAAATGATTTGGAACAAATTGGTATTGTTAGTGATGGCAGTGGTTTTTATGAAAAGATGAGTCTTTATAAAAATCTTCTCATCTATGCTAAGTTATATGGCCTCAAGGCAGATAGAGTAGTTCAGGTGCTTCAACAGGTTGGATTGGCAGATGCTAAAGATATTATTGCAGAAAAGTTATCTACTGGAATGAAACAACGAATGTTCTTGGCTCGTGCCCTTCTGAATGCTCCTAAGATTCTCTTTCTAGATGAGCCAACCAGTGGCTTAGACCCTACAACATCTAAGATGATTCATACCCTACTTCAAGAATTAAAGCAGGCGGGGACAACTATCTTTCTGACCACGCATGATATGAATGAAGCAACTCTGCTTTGTGATCGCTTATCTCTTTTGAATAAGGGTAACCTAATAGAGTATGGAAGTCCGCAAGATATCATCCAGAAGTACCATGTGGATAAGAAAGTACGTGTGGTTTATAACGACGGACGAGAACAGATAGTTCCATTTGATGAATTACCACATTTAGACACGACAGATTTGATGGTGGTTCACTCTTGTGAGCCAACTTTAGAAGAAATCTTTATCAGATTGACAGGAGAAAAGTTAGATGTTTAGAAAATTAAATGCCCTACTATGGTTAAGATTACAAGTTCTTATCAGCAATTCAACTTTGTTGGCGACTCTATTGTTGCCTTTTGGACTGGCTGTTCTATATAATGAGTTCTTAAACAAGAGTGGAGAATTGAGTACGTATTTCCTTTCTATGAGTTTGACGATGGTCTTGAGCATGGGAAGTGGTTATATGGTATCGATTATGATGGCAGAAGATAAGGAAAAGCGCAATCTTAAATCACTCATCCTAAGTGGTGTGACAGCAACAGAATATACTTTCAGTATGCTCATTCTCCCTCTGTTGATTATGTTGCTTGGAATGATTTTACTACCAATCTATTTTAAAGTGGATGTATCAGGTTACTTATTGGCCTATGTTATCTATTTGGTCTTAGCAGCTATTAGTGTTATTTTTCTCAACCTTCTAATCGGTGCAGTGTCAGATACTCAGTCTAAAGCGCAAGTTTATAGTATGTTTCCTGTGTTTATCGTCTCTTTTTTACCCATGATTGCTCTTCAAAATGATACGGTTCAGAAAGTGTTGGATTACTCTTTTATTGGTCCAATTGTAAATCTTTTAAATAAAAAAGGTGGGGAAATATCTTTTTCTAATATTGGTATGTTACTTGCCTGGGTACTTGTGTTAGGAATAGCGAACCTCTTTGTATTGAAAAATAGCTATAAAGCAAGATAGGAGATTTATATGAAACTACTTAAAAACCTCGGCTGGTTTCTTCTAGCCATTCTATCTTTTCTGGTTATCTATGGGACCGTTCAAAGTGGGGCTGTAGAAGCTTTGAAACTGGGCGCTTCGCCCTATGCTACTACCTTGCTTTATGTGGCCTTGGCTGGAGTATATGTGTACGTCATTTATAAATGGTACCAGAAAGCTCCTGTTCATATTGAGAAGAGTGGCTTTAACCGATTTATTTGGCTCCCTGCCTTGGTTTGGTTCTTATCTCTGGTTGTCCAGTTTTTCTTGCCAAATGATCCTTCAGTAAATCAACAAACAGCGATAGACTTGACCTTGTCTCAACCCCTTTTCTCATTCTTTGCGGTCGTTATTTTTGCTCCTTTGACGGAAGAGCTTATCTTTAGAGGGATGTTGGCACGCTATCTCTTTCCTAAGCAGGACAATAGTAAACAAACTCTGCTTTTCCTTCTGGTAACAAGTGTTCTATTTGCCTTGATTCATTTCCCAGGAACTTTGCAACAGTTTTTGGTTTATGCTAGTCTAGGATTGAGTTTGGGGCTGGCTTATGTAAGTCGAAAAGGTCTTCTTTACAGCATTTCTCTTCACGCTTTGAATAATTTAGTGAGCTTTTTGATGATTCTCATGCTATAATAGAGTCAGGAGGTCACATGAAACGAGTAATTTTATTAGCAGTGATTCAAGCAGTCGTTCTATTTTTCATCATTGGAGCGCTAGCTTATGCCTTTAAGGGCGATTTCTTCTATAACTATCTAGCAGTCGTCTTTGCCCCTATTGCAGGTGTCTTGCGCTTTGGGACAGCTTACACAACGGAAATTGTCTTGCCTCGAAAGGCAGCCGAAATTGCTGAAAAGCGTAAAGCAGGCAAAAATTCAAAATAAAAGAGTCCGATGAAGTTCATCGGATTTTTGTATGGACGCTAATTTTTAGGACCTTCACCTGATTTTTAAAGACTGGCAAACTTTTCTGATGATTTTCATGAAGAGCCTGCGCTTTTATGGTAAAATAGTAACAGAATAAAAGAGGAGAGAAACAATGAAACGTAGTATGTATGCTGGTCGTGTTCGTGAGGAACACATCGGACAAGAAATTACCTTGAAAGGATGGGTTGGACGTCGTCGTGACCTTGGTGGTTTGATCTTTATCGACCTTCGTGACCGTGAAGGAATCATGCAGTTGGTTATCAACCCAGAAAAAGTATCTGCAGAGGTTATGGCAACAGCTGAAAGCCTTCGTAGCGAGTTTGTTATCGAAGTGACTGGTCAAGTCGTTGCGCGTGAGCAAGCCAATGATAAGTTGCCAACTGGTGCAGTTGAGTTGAATGTGACAGCTCTTACTGTGCTCAATACAGCTAAAACAACACCATTTGAGATTAAGGATGGCATTGAGGCCAATGACGATACACGTTTGCGTTACCGTTACCTTGACCTTCGTCGTCCAGAAATGTTGGAAAATCTTAAACTTCGTGCTAAAGTGACCCACTCTATCCGAAATTACTTGGATGAGTTGGAGTTTATCGACGTGGAGACACCATTCCTTTCTAAGTCAACTCCTGAAGGGGCGCGTGACTATTTGGTGCCATCTCGTGTTAATAAAGGGCATTTTTATGCCCTTCCTCAAAGTCCACAAATTACGAAACAGCTCTTGATGAATGCTGGTTTTGACCGTTACTACCAAATCGTAAAATGTTTCCGTGACGAGGACTTGCGTGGTGACCGCCAGCCTGAGTTTACCCAGGTCGACTTGGAAACGTCTTTCCTCACTGAGCAAGAAATCCAAGATATCACAGAAGGTTTGATTGCGCGCGTCATGAAAGAAACAAAAGGAATCGAGGTAACTCTTCCATTCCCTCGTATGAAATACGATGATGCGATGTCTCTTTACGGTTCTGACAAACCTGATACGCGTTTTGACATGTTGCTTCAGGACTTGACAGAAGTGGTCAAAGGTGTTGATTTCAAAGTCTTCTCAGAAGCACCTGCCGTTAAAGCCATTGTGGTCAAAGGGGCTGCGGACAACTATTCACGTAAAGACATTGACAAGATGACAGAAGTAGCCAAACAGTACGGTGCCAAAGGTCTTGCTTGGGTCAAGGTAGTTGACGGAGAATTAAACGGACCAGTTGCCAAATTCTTGACTGGCATCCAAGCAGACTTGACAACAGCGCTTGCTCTTGAAGACAAGGACTTGGTTCTCTTTGTGGCGGATACGCTTGAAGTGGCGAATGCAACACTTGGTGCCCTTCGTGGACGCATTGCCAAAGAGCTTGGTTTGATTGATAACGATAAATTCAATTTCCTTTGGGTTGTTGACTGGCCAATGTTTGAATGGTCTGAAGAAGAAGGTCGTTACATGAGCGCCCACCATCCATTTACTCTACCACAGGAAGAGACTGCTCACGAATTAGAAGGTGATTTGGCGAAGGTTCGTGCCATTGCTTACGATATTGTCTTGAACGGTTATGAACTTGGTGGTGGTAGCCTTCGTATCAACCAAAAAGACCTTCAAGAACGTATGTTCAAGGCTCTTGGTTTCTCAGCCGAAGAAGCAAATGACCAGTTTGGTTTCCTTCTTGAAGCCATGGACTATGGTTTCCCACCACACGGTGGCTTGGCTATCGGGCTTGACCGATTTGTCATGCTCTTAGCAGGAGAAGAAAATATTCGTGAAGTTATTGCCTTCCCTAAGAACAATAAGGCAAGTGACCCAATGACACAAGCTCCTTCAACAGTAGCTCTCAAACAACTAGAGGAACTCAGCTTACAAGTAGAAGAAGATGAAACAAGCAAAACGAATTAAGCGGTGGCGCTATTATCTGCGTCGCTTTGCTCATCAGATAAAAATTTTACGTGTCTTACAAAGCATCTCTCGCGAAAAATATGATGAGAAGATTTCGGCCTCTCTGGTCTATGGATTTTTATCAGCAGTAGCGGTCAATTTCTTTTTCCAACCAGGTCATGTGTATTCGAGTGGTGCGACAGGTCTGGCACAGATTATCTCTGCCTTGAGTAATCACTGGTTTGGTTTTCATATCCCGATTTCGTTGACCTTCTATGCCATTAATTTCCCTTTGATGGTCTTGGCTTGGTATCAAATTGGGCATAAGTTCACCGTCTTTACCTTTATAACGGTATCCATGAGTTCCTTCTTTATCCAGTTTGTCCCTGTGGCGACCTTGACGGAGGATCCCATTATCAATGCCCTTTTTGGGGGTGTTGTCATGGGCTTGGGGATTGGTTTTGCTCTTCGAAACAATATCTCCAGTGGTGGGACGGATATCGTCAGCCTGACTATTCGCAAGAAAACGGGTAAGAATGTTGGTAGTATTTCTTTCTTGGTAAATGGGACCATCATGCTGATAGCAGGCTTGACCTTTGGTTGGGAATACGCTCTCTACTCTATGATTACCATCTTTGTCTCTAGCCGTGTCACAGACGCTGTCTTTACCAAGCAAAAACGGATGCAGGCCATGATTGTGACCAATCATCCAGAGAAGGTAATTGAAAAAATCCATAAAAAATTGCACCGCGGTGCAACCATGATCCACGATGCAGAAGGAACCTATAATCACGAAAGAAAGGCAGTTTTAATCACTGTCATTACACGTGCAGAGTTTAATGAATTTAAACAGATTATGAAACAGGTGGATCCAAGCGCCTTTGTCTCTGTCTCGGAGAATGTTCATATTTTGGGACGGTTCGTTGAAACAGATAATTAGTGATCAAAAAAACCAGCTCGAGCTGGTTTTTATTTTTCGATAATTTTGTGGGCAATCAACTGACGGTAACAAATTTGTTTATTGCTTTTAGCATCGTTGATAATCTGGAGGATGGTTTCAAGGGAAACACGACCAAGTTCTAGGCTATTGATATCAACATAGGCTGCCAAGTTGAGCTTGGGATTGACCGAGTCAAAGCTGAGAACAGGGACATCCAGTTGGTGCTTAGCAATATAGTCACAGACCCCTTCGGCTAGGAGACTATCGGTTGTAATAATAGCATCAATCTGAGGATCATGCTGAAAGAGGAGTTTACTAAATTGATACCCTTTTTCTTCTAAGAATTCCGTTGCAAAATAGGTCAAATTTCCGTCAATAGGCAGTTGGTATTGTTTGAGTGCTGACTCATAGCCTGTTAAACGGTCTTGCGTTACGAAGAGTCGCTTAGTCCCTCCAATGAAGGCAATTCGTTTGCAGCCTTTTTTGATGAAATATTCGGTTGCATCAAAACCAGCTTGGACATTGTCATTGTCAACAAGAGGGATAAAGGGTGAAATGGATTTTCCTAGGATGAGGAAGGGGAACTGCTCATCAGCAACTAGTTTGACCAAGGGATCTTCCTCTTCGGCATAAAGGAAAATCAAACCATCCACACGTTTACCGTAAACCATCTGTGAAATCGCTTTAAGTCGCTCTTTTTCATCTTTACCTGTTGCAATCTGAATAGCATAGTGGTTTTCAGATGCGACTTGGGCGATACCACGGAGGACAGATGGGAAGAAAGGATTTTGATAGAAGGCGTCTGAGTCGTCAGGAAGAACCAAGCCGATCACTTGGGTATAACTGCTTACCAAGCTACGAGCATTGAGGTTGGGGTGGTAATTGAGCTCCTTCATAGCCTTGCGAACGCGTTTTTTTGTTTCGTCGCTAATGGTTGATTTGTTTTGAATAACACGGGTTACGGTTGAAGGCGAAACACCAGCAGCCTTGGCCACGTCTTTAATCGTAACGGGCATAAAAATCTCCTATTTATGGTAATCTAGATCACGGAAATGCGTTTTATAAAAGATAGTAACCAGATACAGAACAAAAAGAATATTTTGTACAGTAATGAGAGTTGTCATATTTTGGCCAAATAAGCCCAAAATAAGCGTAATCAGAGTAGGTAATCCTAAACAGTTCAAGATAAAATGGTAGCACTCTTTAAAGGTCCTAAATGAAAAGAGGCGTGATTTCTTAGTGATATAAAGGAGAAGACTGGCTCCCAGAGAGACGATAAAGAAATTCAAACCAAAGAGGAAGCTAGCACCGAGAACTAGGAAGAGACTGATATAGACACGATTTTGCTGGTACCAGTCTTTAGAAATGGCTTGGGTCAAGCTGTCTTTACTTTTGAAACTCTCAGTCTGAATCGCTCGGTAAGAGACACGGGTCAGTTCTTTACTTTCCTTGCTGATGACGAGCTCATTCGTATCGAAATGCAGTTGCAAGTCCTTAGGTAATTCCTTGCTTTGACTTGGACCGATCACAATAGAAGGCGCTTGACTAGCTGTTCCAGTATAAGTTAATTTGCCATCAACAATTCTAGCGTGTTCAGAGAGATCCTGGACAACCTCATCTGTCAATGGTTCATAGACATTATCGATAAAGGTTTCTAGCGGATAAGTCTCCTGTGAGCTGTTTTGGATGGCAATGGGGACCATAGACAAGCTGATAAGGAAGATACTGGTAAAGAGAAGCTGAAACCAGTTGAGTCCGAAACGTTTGGACAGGGGCTTACGAAATCCCCAAATACTTGAAAAATAAGAAAATGGATATGGAAGCATTTGTATCTTTCTAAAAGGTGTTTTCTATATGAGTATTATTATATAGAGAAATGTGCTTTATTTCAAGTCTAGGAGACAAATTGCTTGTTACAAGGATAGTTTTATAGTCACAAGCTCCAAAATGAAAAAGGGTGGCGGGGATATATTATCCCTTGTCGCCACCACTTGTAAGTCCTGAAACAAAGTTCTTTTGTAGGAAGAAGAAGAGAATACAGATTGGAAGGGCAATGAGGATAGCACCTGCTGAGAAGTAGGCAATCTTCAAGTTTTTCACATTGCTAACGAAGGTTTGGAGACCTACGGCAACAGTAAAGTATTCTTTCTCACGAAGCAAGAAACTAGAGAGGATATAGTCTCCAAAAGGTCCCATGAAGGCCCAGAGAGCTTGTACGGCAACCATTGGGCGAACAAGTGGAAGAACAATTTGCCAGAAGCGGCGGAAGTGTCCTGCACCGTCTAGTTTTGCAGATTCGTCTAGAGACATTGGCACTGTATCGAAGTAGCCTTTCATGAGCCAAGCATTCATCGGGATACCTCCACCAACATAAAGGAAGATGAGGAACCAGCTGTGGTTAAGGGCGTTCAACATAAGCGCCATAACGAAGAAGGCTGTCAAAGCGGCCATGGTTGGTACCATTTGAATAATCAAGAAGAAGACCAAACTTTGTTTACGAGCCAAGAAGTTGTAACGGCTGTAGGCATAACCAGCAAGTACGATGATACTTGTTTGAACTGCCATGGTAACCAAGGCGATGATCAAGGTATTGAGATACCATGTACCGTATAGGGTTTCAGTAAAGAGTCCTTTAAAGTTATCAAAATTGAAGTTGATGTTAGTATCGAGTTTAAAGGCTGCGACGTTACCTGCTTTAAAGGCTGACATGATGGTAATCAATAGTGGATAGATGATGACAATTGATAGGCCGATCAAGTAGAGATAAGTAAGGGTTTGAGTCAGTCTACGTTTGAGTTTAATTGAGTTATTCATCTTAGACGTCCTCCATATCAAATGCGTGTAGTTTCTTGAATGCGATCATAGAGATTGAGATGACAATGATAGAGATAATCAAGGTAACAGCTGCCGCCATTGAGTATTGAGGAGATGTACCTGTTGTCAAACGGTAGATCCATGAGATCAAGATATCGGTTGAACCAGCTCCACCTCCGACACTACCAGGTCCTCCACCATTGAAGAGGTACATGATAGAGAAGTTGTTAAAGTTGAAGGTGTATTGACTAATCAAAGTAGGTGCCGCAACAGCCAAGATCATTGGGAAAGTGATGTTGCGGAATTTTTGCCAAGCATTGGCACCGTCAATATAAGCTGCTTCGTAAAGGTCGTTAGGAATAGATTGTAAGATACCCAAGGTTAAAACGTAGATGTATGGGAATCCAAGCCAACCCTGCATCATAATCAAGGCAATCTTAGTCCAAGTTGGGTCTGTTTTCCAAGGAATAAGAGCACCATCAAGGAAAGGAAGGAATTTAGCTAAGATTGGCAATACTTGAGTGTTGATGGCTCCGACACTATCGTTAAACATATTTGAGAATGTCAAGATAGTGATGAAGGCTGGAACAGCCCAAGGAAGAAGGAAAATAACACCAAAGACACGTTTTCCTTTGATAAATGGTTGGTTAGCAATGATAGCTGTGAAGATACCGATGACGATCTGTAAAGTTGAGGCAGCCAAAGCCCAGATGATAGTCCAAGAAAGAACGGCACCAAAGGCAGAACGGAAGGTACTCAAACTCCAGATGTTCGTAAAGTTGGTCAAACCAACCCAGTCCAACAATTTGTTTGGTGGCAAGTGTTGGAAGTCGTAGTTGGTAAAGGCGATCATCAAGGTTACGATAACTGGGAAGATGATCGCAAAAGTCATGGCAACATAAGATGGAATGATCAAGAGGTAAGGGAAGCCATTTTCATAGATTCCTTTGACCATTTCTTTAAAGGTAAGTGCTACTGGTATGCCATTGTTAATGTGTTTGGCAGTTGTATGTGCATCTTTGATATTTGCGAAATAAAAGAGTACATAAACAACTACAAAGATTAAATGGAAGGCACCACGAATCAGCATAAAGAGGGAATTGTCACGACCTGGTTTGTCACCAAGAGTGATGAGATTACTCAATTCAGGGGCTGCAAGTGCTAGGAAGTAGAGGAGAAATACAAGGGTTACACCAAGGAAGATAAAACCTTTTGCTTTTTGTTTATTGTAAATCTGTCCTAACCCAGGAATGATAGACAGCAGGGCTGCTTTACTAGGTTGTTGCTTTTCCATAATAACTCCTTTCATAGGATACTAGTTTCTAGTTAAAACCTAAACTATATATGTTTTCTATTGATAAATTCAAAGGGGGATTTGAATTCCACCCCCCTTGAACAAATTTTTTATTCACCAAATTTTTGTTTGATTGTTTCTTTGATCAATGTTACAGCGTCGTTAGCAGCTGTTTTCGCATCTTTCTTACCACTTACAGCATCAAAGAGCATATTTTTCGCTGGATCCCAAACTGCAGACATTTGAGAGATGTTTGGCATTGGTTGAGCGTTCTTGAACTGTTTGATAACAGCTGTTGTCAACTCATCGTTTTTACCTTCAGCGTATGAACGAGCCTCAGTGTTAGCTGGGATTTCGTTAGTCTTATCGTATAATACTTTTTGTTGTTCAGTTGAAACAAGGAAGTCTACAAATTTTTGAGAAGCTTCAAGGTTCTTAGTGGCTTGAGGGATGACCCAAGCTTTACCACCACCAAATGCAGCATATTCTTTTCCGTTTGGAAGAGTTGGGATAGTCGCAACACCGTAGTTTACTTTAGCATCTTTGAAGGCTTGGGCTTTCCAAGGTCCGTCGATGATAGCAGCTGTTTTACCTTCTTGGAAATGAGTTTGGATTAAGTTGCCAGCACCTTCCGTATCTTGCATACCTTTAGGCCATTTTTCATACCAAGATTTAGCGTATTCTATACCTTTGATAGCGCCGTCGTTGGCAAGACCGATATCTTTAGCATCCTTACCGTTTTGACCGAATACGTAAGCGCCGTTACCAGCAAGAAGTCCGTATGCATAGTAGAAGTTTGTCCAGTCAGCTAGGAAAGCAGAAGTTTTTCCATCTTCACCAGCGAAGGCATATTTGCTATCTTTAGCAAGGTTTTCTAAGTCAGCAAAAGTTTTTGGAGCTTCTTTTATCAAGTCTTTGTTGTAGTACATAACAAGTGACTCGATAACGGCAGGAGCACCGTAAACTTTACCATTAGCAGCTGTTACAAGAGATTTAGTTGTGTCGTCTGTTTTAGCACCATCGCTCAATTTCACTTCTGAAAGTTGTCCGTCAGAACCAAGGCTACCTACACGGTCGTATGGAGCCATCATAACATCAGGGACATTACCAGATTGGTTGTCAAGAGAAAGTTTATCAAGACCTCCTAGAGCATCACCAGTTTTAAGAGTGACTTTTACTCCAGTTTCTTTTTCATAAGCTTTAGCAACCTCTTCAATATAGCTCTTATATCCCTCGTCTACATATACAGTGAGTTCTTTCGCTTCAGATGAACCAGAATCAGCAGGCTTATCAGCAGTTTTGCTTCCGCAAGCTACCAAAAGCAAGCTAGCAAGTGTAACAGTTCCAAGCACAGCAGCGCTCTTCATAAATTTAGATGACATAGTGTATTCCTCCTAAAGAATAACAAATTTTATAATGAGGAAACGCAAACGTTTTCCTTTATGGGACTAGTATAACACAATCGGAAAGCGGTTGCAAGTGTTTTTTGTAAAAATTTTTAAAAAAATTGTGAAAAAAGTAAACGCTTTATCGTTATATAATAGTAGAAAATCCCAAAAATCGGTTTTGTTTTAAATTTAAAAAAAGTTGAGAAAACGATTGCCTAATTTACAAATGGAAAGCAGGGAGAATTCTCACTTTGTTTTTGCTTAAAGATAAGTGAAACGCTTATTCCTATTTTGTTTGTTGCCTAAAAGAATATATATACGAGTAAGAAGAAAAAATTTTTAAAAAATAATCAAAAAAGTTACTTAAAACCGCTTGCATTTATCGAGAAAATGAGCTATACTAGTAATAGCGCAAACGTTTGCGTTCATAAAAATGTAATATCTAACTATAAACACATGAGGTGCTTATTATGAAAAAACGTCAAAGTGGTGTGTTGATGCACATTTCTTCTCTTCCAGGAGCATACGGAATCGGATCATTTGGTAAAAGTGCTTACGACTTCGTTGATTTCTTGGTTCGCACAAAACAACGTTACTGGCAAATCCTTCCACTAGGAACAACTAGTTACGGAGACTCTCCTTACCAATCTTTCTCAGCCTTCGCAGGGAACACTCATTTTATCGATTTAGATATCTTGGTGGAACAAGGTTTGTTGCAAGCAAGTGACCTTGAAGGGGTTGACTTTGGTAGCGATGCGTCTGAAGTTGATTATGCGAAAATCTACTATGCACGTCGTCCTCTTTTAGAAAAAGCGGTAAAACGTTTCTTGGAAGTAGGAGATGTTAAAGATTTTGAGAAATTTGCTCAAGACAACCAATCATGGCTTGAACTCTTTGCAGAGTATATGGCTATCAAAGAGCATTTTGATAATCTTGCTTGGACTGAATGGCCAGATGCAGATGCTCGTGCTCGTAAAGCTTCAGCACTTGAAAGCTACCGTGAGCAATTGGCAGACAAGTTGGTTTACCACCGTGTGACTCAATACTTCTTCTTCCAACAATGGTTGAAATTGAAAGCTTACGCTAACGACAACCACATCGAAATCGTTGGGGACATGCCAATCTACGTAGCGGAAGATTCAAGCGATATGTGGGCAAATCCACATCTCTTTAAGACAGATGTTAACGGTAAGGCGACTTGCATCGCAGGATGCCCACCAGATGAATTTTCTGCAACTGGTCAGCTTTGGGGTAACCCAATCTATGACTGGGAAGCAATGGACAAAGATGGTTACAAATGGTGGATTGAACGCTTACGTGAAAGCTTCAAAATCTACGACATCGTTCGTATTGACCACTTCCGTGGTTTCGAATCTTACTGGGAAATCCCTGCTGGTTCCGATACAGCAGCACCTGGTGAGTGGGTGAAAGGTCCTGGCTACAAGCTTTTTGCAGCCGTTAAGGAAGAGCTTGGTGAGCTAAACATCATCGCAGAAGATCTTGGTTTCATGACAGACGAAGTTATCGAATTGCGTGAACGTACTGGCTTCCCAGGAATGAAGATTCTTCAATTTGCCTTCAACCCAGAAGACGAAAGTATCGATAGCCCACACTTGGCACCTGCTAACTCAGTTATGTACACAGGAACACACGATAACAATACGGTCCTTGGTTGGTACCGTAACGAGATCGATGATGCGACTCGTGAATACATGGCGCGCTACACTAACCGTAAAGAATACGAAACAGTGCCACATGCTATGCTTCGTACAGTCTTTTCATCAGTTAGCTTCATGGCAATTGCAACTATGCAAGATTTGCTAGAATTGGATGAGGCAGCTCGTATGAACTTCCCATCTACCCTTGGTGGAAACTGGTCTTGGCGTATGACTGAAGATCAATTGACACCAGCTGTCGAGGAAGGCTTGCTTGACTTGACAACAATCTATCGCCGAATCAATGAAAATTTGGTAGAATTAAAGAAATAATACAATATCAGGAGACACCTTAAACATGTTATCACTACAAGAATTTGTACAAAATCGTTACAATAAAACCATTGCAGAATGTAGCAATGAAGAGCTTTACCTGGCTCTTCTTAACTACAGCAAGCTTGCAAGTAGCAAAAAACCAGTTAACACTGGTAAGAAAAAAGTTTACTACATCTCAGCTGAGTTCTTGATTGGTAAACTTTTGTCAAACAACTTGATCAACCTTGGTCTTTACGACGATGTCAAAAAAGAACTTGCAGCTGCAGGTAAAGACTTGATCGAAGTTGAAGAAGTTGAATTGGAACCATCTCTTGGTAATGGTGGTTTGGGACGTTTGGCTGCCTGCTTTATCGACTCAATTGCTACTCTTGGTTTGAACGGTGACGGTGTTGGTCTTAACTACCACTACGGTCTTTTCCAACAAGTTCTTAAAAATAACCAACAAGAAACAATTCCAAACGCATGGTTGACAGAGCAAAACTGGTTGGTTCGCTCAAGCCGTAGCTACCAAGTACCATTTGCTCACTTCACATTGACATCAACTCTTTACGATATCGATGTACCTGGTTACAAGACAGAAACGAAGAACCGCTTGCGTTTATTTGACTTGGATTCTGTTGATTCTTCAATCATTAAAGACGGTATCAACTTTGACAAGACAGATATCGCTCGCAACTTGACTCTTTTCCTTTACCCAGATGATAGTGACCGTCAAGGTGAATTGCTCCGTATCTTCCAACAATACTTCATGGTTTCAAACGGTGCGCAATTGATCATCGACGAAGCAATCGAAAAAGGAAGCAACTTGCATGACCTTGCTGACTACGCAGTTGTACAAATCAATGATACTCACCCATCAATGGTTATCCCTGAATTGATCCGTCTTTTGACTGCTCGTGGTATCGAACTTGACGAAGCAATCTCAATCGTTCGTAGCATGACTGCCTACACTAACCACACAATCCTTGCTGAAGCCCTTGAAAAATGGCCTCTTGAATTCTTGCAAGAAGTGGTTCCTCACTTGGTACCAATCATCGAAGAGTTGGACCGTCGCGTGAAAGCAGAATACAAAGATCCAGCTGTTCAAATTATCGATGAGAGCGGACGTGTTCACATGGCTCACATGGATATCCACTACGGATACAGCGTTAACGGAGTAGCAGCACTTCACACTGAAATCTTGAAAAATTCTGAGTTGAAAGCTTTCTACGACCTTTACCCAGAAAAATTCAACAACAAAACAAACGGTATCACTTTCCGTCGTTGGCTCATGCATGCTAACCCAAGATTGTCTCACTACTTGGATGAGATTCTTGGAGAAGGTTGGCACCATGAAGCAGATGAGCTTGAAAAACTTTTGTCTTATGAAGACAAAGCAGCTGTCAAAGAAAAATTGGAAAGCATCAAGGCTCACAACAAACGTAAATTGGCTCGTCACTTGAAAGAACACCAAGGTGTGGAAATCAATACAAACTCTATCTTTGATATCCAAATCAAACGTCTTCACGAGTACAAACGCCAACAAATGAACGCTTTGTACGTGATTCACAAATACCTTGATATCAAAGCTGGTAACATCCCTGCTCGCCCAATCACAATCTTCTTTGGTGGTAAAGCAGCTCCAGCCTACACAATCGCTCAAGACATTATCCACTTAATCCTTTGCATGTCAGAAGTTATTGCTAACGATCCAGCAGTAGCTCCACACTTGCAAGTAGTTATGGTTGAAAACTACAATGTTACTGCAGCAAGCTTCTTGATCCCAGCATGTGATATCTCAGAACAAATCTCACTTGCTTCTAAAGAAGCTTCAGGTACTGGTAACATGAAATTCATGTTGAACGGAGCTTTGACTCTTGGTACTATGGACGGTGCTAACGTGGAAATCGCTGAGTTGGTTGGTGACGAAAACATCTACATCTTTGGTGAAGATTCAGAAACTGTTATCGACCTTTACGATAAAGCAGCATACAAATCAAGCGAATTCTATGCTCGTGAAGCTATCAAACCATTGGTTGACTTCATCGTTAGCGATGCAGTTCTTGCAGCTGGAAACAAAGAGCGCTTGGAACGTCTTTACAATGAATTGATCAACAAAGACTGGTTCATGACTCTTCTTGACTTGGAAGACTACATCAAAGTCAAAGAGCAAATGTTGGCTGACTACGAAGACCGTGACGCATGGTTGGATAAAGTTATCGTTAACATTGCTAAAGCAGGATTCTTCTCATCTGACCGTACAATCGCTCAGTACAACGAAGATATCTGGCACTTGAACTAATACTCTTCGTAAATCTCTTCAAACCACGTCAGCGTTATTTGCAACCTCAAAGCGGTGCTTTGAGCAACCTGCGGCTAGCTTCCTAGTTTGCT
>NZ_CAJJIE010000026.1:0-77 GCF_905187535.1 Streptococcus mitis | reverse complement strand
TTGTCTATCAATCAAGTACAGGCTGCAGATACTTGGGTTAAAAATGGTGCTGACTGGAATCTTTCTCAAGATGGCAG
>NZ_CAJJIE010000025.1:0-189 GCF_905187535.1 Streptococcus mitis | reverse complement strand
GTAACTTGTTTCCACCTTAGTACCATTTGTATCTTTCGCTGTTACTTTCGCTGCATCTGGTGTTCCTACGAAGTCTTTTTTCGGTGTGAATGTGATCACTCCTGTTGTTGGTTCGATTGTGTATGTTCCAACTTCCTTACCATCTTTCAATGCTGGCATACTTGTGACTTCGTTGCCACTTGGATCTAC
>NZ_CAJJIE010000024.1:0-153 GCF_905187535.1 Streptococcus mitis | reverse complement strand
GCTGGCATACTTGTGACTTCGTTGCCACTTGGATCTACAAGTTTAACTGAAGTCTTATCAATTGGAGCCACTTCATCACCTTCTTTGAACATTGACTTAGTATCTTGCGTTTGGGTTTTACCTTGGATATCTGTCGTTTCTTTTGGTTCAGCT
>NZ_CAJJIE010000023.1:0-3217 GCF_905187535.1 Streptococcus mitis | reverse complement strand
TTAGATTTTTTCTGTCTAACTTTTGGGGTGCAGTACAAGTATGTCTTCTCCTTTTTTTATGTAGTGTTTGATTGTTCATTTACAAGCATAATTATTGAATATATTTATAACTAAAATACTAGAAAATAGATTTTCAAAAAGTAAATGAAATGTCAGGCAGGGCTTTGTTTTATGGATTCTGTTCTAGTTCAAACAACTTGCAAAAATGGCTTAAAAATTATAAAATTAAATATAAAGTAATTTGTAAATACGCATAAACTTTAATATAATATAATGTGTATATAGATAAAAGAAAAGGAAATATTATAAATGAAGAACAAGCTTTCTGATAAGTCCCTTGAGAATCAGAGAAAAGAAAAAATCATGCGTTTCTCCATTCGTAAATATAGTTTTGGTGCAGCGAGTGTAGCGGTTGCTGCCTTTTTAATGTTTTTAGGAAATGGAGCAGTTGCAGCGGATCAATTGAAAGTAACTGAGGAGTCTTCTAGTAAAGTAGAGTTGGCTCAAGAAGTTGGGGATAAGGCTGAAAATCAGAGTGAGTCCAAAATCAGTGAGCCGAAAAATAGTAAACCAGAACTAGATAAAAGTCAACTTGCAAATTATATTGGTGAAATTGAAGGTAAGATTTCAAGTGGAGCCTACGCTAATAAAACAGAGGAAAGTGTAGCGAGTCTAGCTGCTGAGTTAGCAAATGCCAAAGCGACTTTAGCGAGCGCAAGCAGTCAAGAAGAATTGACGAGTGCCTATCAAAAACTGGTTACTACTGTTAACTCAAAATTACGAAATAAGCTGGTTGAGAAAAAAGAAATTGTTTCAACAGATATTACTGAGGGTAAAGAAACAGTTGGTATCAAAGCTGAGAATACTGAGAAACCATCTGAATCAAATGCGATTGAAAATACGGGTGCCAATGATCCACGTAATGGAAGTGAAATTGAAAAGGATACAACATTCCGTGCAGCTGTCAATCAAGATCCTAAGGTAGATTTTACATTCTCTATTCCAGATGAGAAGAAAATCTATATCTATAACGAAGAGCATTTTTCATTAGAAATTCCAGTTTATTCTGAAACTGGAAAGATTCGTTATGCAACTGTTAAAAAAGGATCTAGACAAAGGTTTCCTAATGTTGCAGGTACAGACAATGACTTAGACGTTGAATTTGGATTTACAGCTACGGTAATAAACCGTGCGGAAACAGTAGGTGTAACATCAGATGCGAGCCAAGCGAATCCTGCGAAAATCGTTATTACAGGTCGACCAAATGATGTGCTGAAAAAACACAGAGATTATACAAAACAAGAAAGCCAAACATTAAATATTGGTACTCGTTATATTCAAGTAGTTGATGATCAAGGTAGAGAAAATCTTAAAAAGGTATGGATATAACAGATCCAGGATATTTCTATTTAGTATTAAAAGCTCAATCTAAGAAATATGCATTAAGATCTCAACCTACAGATGAAAAGATTTCTATAACTAGTTTGACAAATCCTACAGCAGAAGATTTAAAGAAAATCAAAGATAGTATTCAATTAGAATATTCAACAACAAACGAAGATGCACGATTTGCTGATAAGCGTGGAACTTTAGTAGAACACCCAGAGGATGTTATTCAATCGGTTAATATCGTTGGAAATAATATCGTTGTGACATTTACAGATGGTTCTACGAAGACGAAACCAGTAAATGAAATTGTACAAAAAAATATTCCACCGGTTGTTAATCTACCGTATTCAAATGAAGCGAACAGAAATATTTATATCTATTCTGGAGAAGAGACAGACCTAACATTCACTGCAACGGATGAATCTAAGATTAAGGATCTAAAACTTCGTGGACCTGGTGACATTAACTATAATAATGCTACTAGTTTTGGTTTAGCAGTAGGGAATATTGTTGATAGCTCAGTAACAAGCGGAGCAGGTTCTGTTTCTGAAGATAAGAAGACAGCAACCATTAAAATGACTGGGACAACGAATTTAACTGCTGGGAAAAAATGGACAAGTGTTATCGTTGCAAAAGATGACAACAATGGGGAAAGTGCACCTTTCAACGGAAGAATTAATGCAACTACTAATCCTGCAGAACGTCAAAAAATTGAAGGTTATGTTGAGTTTGTTGTAAAAAATCAAACTACTAAATATGATATTAAGACTCCAGAAGGAACAGTTAGTGTAGTAGATCCAGCGAATGTAACAGCAGAAGAGTTTGAGAAAATTAAAGAAAAAGTAAAAATCGAGTACTCTCAAACTAATGATGATGCAAATCTTACAAGTAAGAGTGGACAAACTGTAGATAATCAAGGAACTAAAATTTCTACAATCACAAAGGATAATAATGGAAATCTTGTTGTGACCTATAAAGATGGTTCACAAGATACAAAACCTTTATCAGAGTTCACAAGCTTAAATAAGCAACCTGCAATTGATGCAGTTAACAAAGCTGCTGAAGATAAAATTGCAGAGATTAATGCTAATACAAACACAACTGCAGAAGAAAAAGCAGCTGCAATCGAAAAAGTTAATGCCGATAAGTCGAAAGCTTTAACAGCAATTAATGATAACTCGGTAACGACTAAAGCTGCATTAGATAATGCGAAAACATCAGGAACAACTGCGATTAGCAATGATAATCCTGCAGTAACTAAGAAAGATACAGCAAAAGCAGCTATTGATACAGCTTTAAGAGAGAAAGAAGCAGCCATTGATGCGAATAACGACTTAACGACCGAAGAGAAGAATGCAGCGAAAGCAGATGCACAGGCAAAAGCAACTGCAGCGAAAACAGCAATTGATAATGCGACAACAAACGCAGCAGTGGACTCAGCCCAAACGGCAGGAACAACAAGTGTAAGTTCAGTAACGCCAACAGCGGTAGCGAAACCAGCGGCTAAGAAAGCAATTGAAGACGCGCTGAAAGCGAAAGTAGCACAACTTGATGCAAGAAATGATTTAACAACTGAAGAAAAAGAAGCAGCAAAAGCAGATGCACAAGCAAGGGCAACAGCGGCTAAAAATAATATTGATACTGCAACAACAAATTCAACAGTAGATAATGCGAAAACTACAGGCGTTGCTGATGTGGAAAGTATTAACCCGCAAGCAAGTCAAAAGAAAACTGATGCAAAAAATGCAGTAGATGAAGCATTAAAAGCCAAGGAAGCAGCAATTGACGCGAATAACGATTTGACTGCTGAAGAGAAAGCCCAAGCTAA
>NZ_CAJJIE010000022.1:0-102 GCF_905187535.1 Streptococcus mitis | reverse complement strand
ACCTACCCAAGTATTACGGGCATAGCTTCCTTCTGATGTTAGATAATAATATGAACTATAGTTTTTATCGTAAATCCACTCGCTCTTAGCCATGTAGCCACC
>NZ_CAJJIE010000021.1:0-113 GCF_905187535.1 Streptococcus mitis | reverse complement strand
CCTGAAGCATTTAGGTAGAAGTATGAATTGTACTGAACATCAAAAATCCATTGATTGACTACTTTCACACCAGCCTTGTAGTAAGAAGAACCTGACCAGCCAGTCTGACCTGA
>NZ_CAJJIE010000020.1:0-110 GCF_905187535.1 Streptococcus mitis | reverse complement strand
GTTACTGCATCGTTTGTTGTTGCATTATCGATTGCTTGCTTCGCTGCATCAGCTTTCGCTTTCGCGTCTTCCTTAGCTTGGGCTTTCTCTTCAGCAGTCAAATCGTTATT
>NZ_CAJJIE010000019.1:0-143 GCF_905187535.1 Streptococcus mitis | reverse complement strand
TTAGCTTGGGCTTTCTCTTCAGCAGTCAAATCGTTATTGGCATCAATCGCGTCATTCTTAGCTTTCAATGCGTCATCGATGACTTGTTTTGCAGCCGGTTTAGCTGTTGGCGTTGGAGTTACCGAATCTACTGATGTCACTCC
>NZ_CAJJIE010000018.1:0-412 GCF_905187535.1 Streptococcus mitis | reverse complement strand
TTTCTTCAGCTTGTTCCAAGGCATAGTCCTGTGCTAACAAGGCTTGTTCTTCTCGCATACGTAGTTGACTAAACATTTTCCTGTCCTCCTCAGACCAGCTCTTATAGTCCAGCAGTTGGTCTGCTTGGCTGATAGCTCGCTCGGGTTGTTGGGTAAAGGGCTTATTGCCAAAAAACTCCAACCACGGTTTGCGAACCTTATCTTTGCTGGTTTCTCTGTATTTTTTTAGTTCTAAGAACGCCATCTTAACCAGATGGTTTTCTTGACCGTTGTTTGTGATTGTTAAAATCTCACCTGTCGTGTCCTCGCGCATACTAAAACTATGAAAAGCCAAATCATCTGAGAAGTAGTTGCTGTCCACAATAGCGATAGCATATACTGGTGCGATGTGTTTGTAACTCTGGTGAGTATT
>NZ_CAJJIE010000017.1:0-159 GCF_905187535.1 Streptococcus mitis | reverse complement strand
GCGTTTTTAGCTTGAGTTACTGCATCGTTTGTTGTTGCGTTGTCGATTGCTTGTTTCGCTGCAGTAGCTTTGTCTTGCGCTTCTTGCTTAGCTGCGGCTTTTTCTTCGTCAGTTAAGTTGTTATTTGCTTCGATTTCTTTAATCTTATCAGCTAACGCG
>NZ_CAJJIE010000016.1:0-152 GCF_905187535.1 Streptococcus mitis | reverse complement strand
TCGTTGTTTGCGTCAATTGCTGCTTCCTTAGCTTTTAATGCATCGTCGATTGCTTGTTTAGCCGCTGGCTTAGCTTGCGCTGTTGGACTTACTGAATCTACTGACGTCACTCCAGCGTTTTTAGCTTGAGTTACTGCATCGTTTGTTGTTGC
>NZ_CAJJIE010000015.1:0-77 GCF_905187535.1 Streptococcus mitis | reverse complement strand
ACTCAATGAAAATCAAAGAGCAAACTAGGAAACTAGCCACAGGCTGTACTTGAGTACGGCAAGGCGACGTTGACGCG
>NZ_CAJJIE010000014.1:0-185 GCF_905187535.1 Streptococcus mitis | reverse complement strand
AAAACACTAAATGTATTTTACAAGTTTATTTTAACCCAAAACAAAAATGTAATTCAGTAAAATAAAAATTTATTCATATAAAAATACTTCTCTTATTTTACATTGCATTCAATTCAGGTTATGTTATAATCAAAACATTCTATTATATAGAAGCACGTATTAGTGAAATTATATAGCTCTTCTAC